>CAZQFI010000187.1:0-2299 GCA_964592545.1 uncultured Geobacteraceae bacterium | reverse complement strand
AATGGTGTTTTTTGAAGAGATCAACCACTGCGGAATTTTGTGCGATAAAAATCATCCGTTTTCGAGTATTGTCCGTTATGGTCACTGGTATTATTGCACCGGGCAGGACAAGAGTGCCACGCTCCATTCTTCGGAAAAAATGTGGCATCTGGTGACCAAAGACAAACAGCTCGCCCTGAAAACCGCCAAAGAACATATCGAATAATTTCACCCGCCCACCCTGACATTGCACAGCTCAGCGGTGGTACACTGTTTCCAGACCGAACATTCACATTCTCACTTTGCCAGCAACCGACATTTTTTGGCTCTTGCAAAAAGTATCGATTTTCCCTAGAATTAGAAGATTAGTAAAAAATAACGCATCTTTTTAAGGTTTGAGTTTTATGCAGATTGGCGGTTCGTACAATTATAACCGGTCACAACTTGTTGCTCTGGAATCAAATCCGGCGACGACGGATCAGACAGGTCGGCAGCAACGCCTCCGGCGGGCAAACGACAGCTACAGCAAAAATGCGGCGTCGGCACAGGTCATTGATGCCGAATATGTCGATCTGTACACACCCGACAGCCTCGCACCACAGCAAACGCAAAGCCCCGGGATTATCCTCGAACCCGAAAGCTCCATAGAAAAACCGGCCATGCAGGTACTGGAACAACCCGCCACAGAAAAATATCAGCTGCAAACTCCCGACACTCCCCCGCCGGGAACCTACGTCAACTACTTCGCCTGACCATCCAACCGCTGCATCACCAGTTTCATATCTTCCCATACCGGACGTTTCCCCGCCGGGTTGCGCAACAGATACGCCGGATGAAAGGTCGGCATCAGGGCGATCCCCTCATATTCGCGCCACTGACCACGCAAACGGCCAATCGGAGCGGTGGTCTTCAATAATGTCTGAGCAGCAAAACGTCCCAGAGTAATGATAATTTCGGGTTTGATCAGCGCCAGCTGCTGTTTAAGAAACGGCTCACAGGCGGCGATTTCGTCGGGTTTCGGGTCACGATTCCCCGGGGGACGACATTTGATGACATTGCAGATATAAACAGTTTCGCGAGATAGATTCATCGCCAGCAGAATTTTTTCCAGCAGTTGCCCTGCCTCGCCAACAAACGGATAAC
The DNA here is from genome assembly GCA_964592545.1 of uncultured Geobacteraceae bacterium. Taxonomy (GTDB): domain Bacteria; phylum Desulfobacterota; class Desulfuromonadia; order Desulfuromonadales; family Geopsychrobacteraceae; genus Desulfuromusa. Next base: position 1,177 of record CAZQFI010000187.1, on the reverse strand, counting down.
CCCGAAGATCCTCTTCCCGTCCGGGAGCCTCACCCACCAGAACCACCCGTGCCTGAGGATTCCCGGCACCAAAAACAAGATGATGACGCTGCTGGCACAATGGACAGCGGGAACACCCGTCCAGACTTTTCTGTAAATCATCGAGAGTATGAGGAGCTTCAACCGTCGGAGCAGCAGGAACCGCTACATTCTCAACCGGATAGGGGGCTATCTTTTCAGCCACAACAGGAGGAGCGGTATCGACTGGTCGGGGTTGAACTGTCTCAAAGCCCCATTCCTGCAAATCTTCAAGAATTGCTTTTCCCTGGGCGATAACTTCGCGACATTCGTGGTATAATCGATCAGACATACATATAATCCCGGAGGCGTTATGTTCCGCCTTTTGCTGTTACTACTGATACTGTTATTTATTCCTGCCGATGCATTTGCCTGGGGAGCCGGTGTTCACCTCAGTCTGGGGCTGCGTCTCCTGGCCAACCCGGATGCGCTCTCAACAGCACTGCAAGCCCTGCTGGCAAGTTATCCCTTTGATTTCCTCTACGGCTGTATTGCTGCCGACATTACTCTGGGGAAAAAGCACACCCACCACCTCGATCACTGCCACAACTGGCGGATCGGCAACAAGCTGCTGGAACAGAGCAAACGTGAAAGTCGGGCCGCCGAAGCATGCGCCTACGGTTACCTCGCCCATCTGGCTGCCGACACAATTGCCCACAACTACTTTGTCCCCTACAAGCTTGCCATGACCTATAACACCATTGTCCTCAACCACGCCTACTGGGAGATCCGTGCCGATCTCGGTGTCCGTGATGAAACGTGGAAAACGGCGCAGGAGCTGGCAAAACGGGACAACCGCCAGCACGACAGGATGTTAAATAAAGTTCTGACCAATACAATTTTTTCGTTTCGCACCAATAAACAGATTTTCAATTCAATGATGTTGATTACCCGCCTGCAACACTGGCATAATCTCATCGACACCATTGCCAGACGCTCGAAGTGGCCGTTTGACGAGGACGAGCATCACGAATATATGGAGATGGCCCTCGAAGCGACCAACGGAATCCTCGGTGACAGCGATAGCCCCTACTGGGATGCCGATCCGACCGGAGACCGCGCCCTGACAGCCGCCGGATTAATTCCCAAGAACATGAACCACCTCTGGCTGGAAGGAAAG
>CAZQFI010000186.1:0-15688 GCA_964592545.1 uncultured Geobacteraceae bacterium | reverse complement strand
TTTCGATTGCCTCTGCCGCCAAGGGGACGCAATTGCTGGTCGGAACCTCTGCTGGTCACTTTGGGACAACGTCGACCTGGGCTCCTGCCCCGCTTGAAGTTGAGCCTGAAGGGATGTTGCGGATGAATGCCGCGGATGCTGAAGCTGCGGGTATTGCCGTTGGTGATAAGGTTAAGCTGAGCAACTCTGTCGGCTCAACGGTTGGCCGGGTTCTGATCGATGATGCGATTCCCCAGGGGCTTATTTTTGCTCCGAACAACTTCATTGACCTCGGTATCCAGCAGGTTCTGCCCGATGGTGACAATCAGACCTCTGTCGAGGTTGTAAAAATATAACCCTTACGTTGACCGGTTTTTGACTGCCCCGGATTTTCCGGGGCATTTTTTTCGGTTTTCAGGGCTGTTCTCCCTGCCGGGTTAACGCCACAATCTAGTTGGGGCGGTGAGAAAATCCAGCTTGACTCTTTTGCACCCTCTGTGGTACTTAAAGTCCGCTTTTACGGCAGTTTCCGCATTGGTGACCCCTCTAGATGGCTGAAGACAAGCGACAATTATTCAAGAGCCTCGGTTTTTTATCGAGTGTCGGGATCTCTTTAGTTGCTTCAATCCTGATTGGATTGGCAATGGGGGTTTATCTTGATCGGTGGCTTGATACCCGGCCATTGTTTACGCTGATTATGTTGGTGATCGGTGTGATTTCAGGGTTCAGGAATGTTTATATCCTGACGAATCGGGAACTGAAGCGACAACAGTTGGAAGAAAATCCGGTCGATAGCGATGATGACGCGTCAGGATGATCGGCTGCTGGCCGAAATGGCTCAGCGCAACTGGATTATCCTGCTGGTGTTGGTACTCCTCAGTTTATTTTGGCAATCATTGCCGATTACAATGGGGGTGCTAGCTGGTGGCGTGCTGGTCATCATCAATTACCGCTGGCTGGGGCGGTCGCTGTTCAAGGTCCTGAGCGATCCGCAGCAGGGAGCTGAAAAAGGGTTTAAACGGAACTACCTGTTCCGCTTGTTATTTATCGCCAGCTCCATCTACCTTTTGCTGGTTCGTGGTGGTGTCCATCCGCTTGCATTAGCGGTCGGGCTGTCGGTGGTCGTTATCAACATTGCGATTACAACGGCTAAACGGCTCTATTAAAAAGTCTTGAAAACAGGAGAGTTTGACTCATGACCCATCCATTTTTATTTCTGCAGTGGCTTGAGCAGCAGCTACATATCCATGTCGGTGAGCATGTTATGTACACATGGCTGGCCATGGCCATTCTGATTGTGGTTGCTTTTCTGGCGTCTAAAACAATTTCGATGGTCCCTTCGGGTGTACAAAACCTGATGGAAACTGTTGTGACTGGAATCGATGGCCTGATCGAAGAGACGATGGGTGAGGATGGCAAACCATTCTTCCCGCTGATTGCAACATTTGCGCTGTTTATTCTGGTCTGTAACCTGCTGGGGCTGATTCCGGGTTTCTATCCTCCGACAGCAAACCTCAATACCAATGCGGCGCTGGCACTGACAGTGTTCTTCATGACCCATATTGTCGGTTTCCGCAAGCATGGTGTCGGTTACCTTAAACATTTTATGGGGCCGATTATCTGGCTGGCTCCGCTGATGTTTGTCATTGAGGTTATCGGCCACATTGCCCGCCCGCTGTCACTGACTCTGCGTCTTTTCGGCAATATGTACGGCCACGAAATTGTGCTGATGATCTTCCTCGCACTGGTGCCGCTGTTCCTGCCGATTCCGATGATGCTGATGGGTGTTCTGGTCGCTTTTATCCAGACCTTTGTTTTTACCCTGCTGGCGATGATTTATATTGCCGGTGCTCTGGAAGAAGCTCACTGATAAATAAATCGTGCTTTTCGCAGGGGCGAAAAGCTAAGTCCTATACTTGAATAGGAACAATAAAACTAGAAGAGAAAGAAGGAGTAAGAACATGGAATTTTTTGCTTGGTGTATGCTCGCTGCTGGTCTTGGTATGGGTCTTGGTTCTGTCGGTACAGGTATCGGTCAGGGTATTGCTATCAAAGCTGCCTGTGAAGGCGTTGCCCGTAACCCAGGTGCTTCCGGTAAGATCCTGACCACCATGATGATCGGTCTGGCCATGATCGAGTCTCTGGCCATCTACGTTTTCGTTGTATCGATGATTATCCTCTTTGCTAACCCCTTCACCGAGCATGTTCTCGCTGCACTGGGTCACTAAGAGATCAAGATTTATCTTGAAGAGGCGGCTCCTGCGGGGGCCGCCTTTTTTTTACCCTTTTTCCCGTCAGTTACACCGTTTTACCCTCTAACCGCATAGAAGATAGGGATTTTTTGTTGCAAAAAAACAGTGTAAAGGGTAGTGTCTCCTCTGTATGTTAAAAATATACACCTTTAGGTTCTCGGAGCCTTGGTTCTGAAGAAAAAACGCTTTGATTGTGTGATGCCACTCATCGGTCAAAACAGCGTGGAGTCAATGATTTCGTTGTAACCTGAGCCTGCCTTTGTAGTGTTTTATTTTGACGAAGGATATTTTTCTAAGGAGAGTTTTGATGCGTAAGATTATGTTTTGTTCTGTTCTGTTGCTATCCCTGCTATGGGGGGCACAGGTTATGGCAGGAGGAGTTGCTTCCCCTGAGGCTTGTCTTGAGTGTCACGACGATGTGACAACCGTCGAAGATTTTGCCGCCTCGGTCCATGGAGCGAACGGTTGCGTCGCATGTCACGCCGATCTGGTCGATATCGATGCTCACATGGATGGCGAGTTGATGCCGCAGCCTGTCGAATGTGCCCGCTGTCACAAGGAAGAGTTTAAAGAGTATTACGACAGCGTCCACCACTTTGATCACCCGAATATCAACTTTGACTGTAAGACCTGTCACAGCGATATCCATGAACTGACAGCATGGAACGGTGATAAGCAAAAAGCGAACGAAACCTGCCAGGAGTGCCACAGCACCGAGGCATCTGAGTATCACACCTCAATTCATGCCAAGGCCGTCGAAGAGGGCAATGTCGATTCGGCAGCCTGCGTCGATTGTCACAATCTCCACTCAATACAAAAAGTCTCCGAAATGACTCCGCGTGAGCGGGCCAGCTTCCATACCGAACCGTGTATGAGTTGCCACGCTGATGAAGAGATGATGCACCGCAACCACGTCACTCCGGTTGCTGTAGAGACCTATCTTGAGAGTTATCACGGCAAGAATTTCCACCTTGGTTACCCCGATAAGGTTGCCGGCTGTGTCGATTGTCACACAGCTCATGAAGTGCTGCCGAGTGATGATCCGGCGTCAAGTCTTAGTCCTGAGAAGCTGATTGTTTCGTGTGGCAAGTGTCACGAAAATGCGTCGGCTCAGTTTGTTAAATTCTATGCCCACGGTGATATGAAAGACCGGGCAAATTACCCGATCCTCTATTACACCTACCTGGCAATGAGTCTGCTGCTGGTTGGAACCTTCGGTGTTTTCTGGTTCCATTCGCTGCTGTGGATGTTCCGTGGTTTCATCGAGAACAGCGAGAAGAAGAAGGCGCTCGCTGCCGGTGCCCATATTCACCATATTGAAAACCCGCATAAGATCTACCGTCGTTTCACCAAGGTTCATATCTTTATGCACCTGCTGGTTATCACCAGCTTCCTGCTGCTGTCGCTGACCGGTCTGCCGCTGAAGTTCTCGGATCAGGCGTGGGCGAAAGTTCTTATGGACTTCTTCGGTGGTTCAGCCAATGCCGGTATTCTCCACAGAACCGGTGCGGTTATCACCTTTGTCTACTTTGGCATGGCGTTGTTCAAGAGTGCCAAATTCCTGCTGTACAAGCTCGACTATCCGGTCGAATTTTTCCACAGACTGTTTGGTCCGGAGTCCCTCTGCCCGAACCTGCGTGACATCCGTGACGTCACTGCCATGGTTCGCTGGTTCCTGTTCCTCGGGCCGAAGCCAACCTTCGAGCGCTGGACATACTGGGAGAAATTCGATTTTATCGCAGTCTTCTGGGGTATGTTTGCCATCGGCGGATCGGGTCTGATGCTCTGGTTCCCCGAATTCTTCGGCGCGGCATTGCCGGGTTGGGTCTTCAACGTGGCAACCATTATCCACTCGGATGAAGCGTTGCTGGCGACCGGATTTATCTTCACCGTCCACTTCTTCAATACCCATGGCCGGCCGGAGAAATTCCCGATGGACTTCGTTGTCTTCAACGGCGAACTGCCTAAAGAAGAGTTCATGGAAGAGCGTGGTGATCAGTGGAAACGTTATGAAGAAGAAGGCGTTCTCGATCAGTATGAAGTCGACAAGCCAAGTGGTGCTCTGTACGATTTCATCCTCAAAGGTTTCGGTTTTACAGCCGTGCTGATTGGGGTAGCATTAACGTTGCTGATGATTTATGCTTTCGTCTTCGGCGGACACCATTTTTAACCTGTAACTCTGTTAAAATATCAACAAGGGGCTGCCGTTTGGCGGCCCCTTTTCTTTTGAGGAAGATGATGACGTTTAAAGAACTGTTCTGGCCGTTAATCGCGTTCACCTCCTATATTCTCGGCGGGTTGTTGACGTTTGGCGGTGCGGGGTTGATCCTGTTCATGAAAGGGAAAGATCTCTGGGGGTGGGGCGAAGGGCATACCCTTGGTTACCTGTTTGTTTGCGTGGGATTGTTGATGACGATTCTGGGCGTATTGATCATGCGGATTCTGCGTAATCGAATTTAGAGGAGGAAGACATGGCAGCGATTAAAGAGAAATTCTGGCTTGATGGTGAAAAAGCGGCACTGATTGTGATCGATGTTCAGGAAAAACTTGCTCCGGCAATGAACGGTGATCTCTACGCACAGCTGCTTGAACACGCCAATTTACTGATTGAGGGATTTAAGGCCCTTGATCTGCCGATTATCGCAACCGAGCAGTATTCGAAAGGCCTTGGTCACACTGTCGCTGAGCTGGATGGTGCGGCAGAGCAGCATCGGATTGAGAAGATGTCTTTCAGCTGTTGTGGGGAAGAGAGTTTTCTGACGGCCCTTGAAGCGACCGGTGCCAAACAGGTGGTGATTGTCGGGATGGAGACCCATGTCTGTGTCTTCCAGACCGTGATTGATCTGCTTGATCGTGGGTATGGCGTTCACCTGGTGCGAGATGCGGTCAGTTCACGTTTTCAGAGTGACTATGACAATGCGATCAGTACCGCAGCGCGTGCCGGGGCGGTGATCACCACGACTGAAATGGCACTGTTTCAGCTGGTGAAGGGTGCCGGGAATGATGGTTTTAAGGCGGTTTCAAAGCTGGTGCGTCAACGGACCCTTTAATGGCTGATCTTACTGCGGCTGAGCAGCATGAGCTTCGCGATAAGTTGCTTGAGCTGAAGGTGGATCTTGAGGCTCTGCTGAACGACTCATCAGCAAGCAGTAAAGCGGTTGATCTCGACCAGCCGATCGGGCGGCTATCGCGAATGGATGCATTACAGCAGCAGGCGATGGCGAAGGCGAATCGTGCCGCTCATCAACGGCGTATCACATTGATCGATGCGGCGTTGGTTGCGATGAAAACGGGTCGCTACGGCGCGTGTCGGCGGTGTGAAGAACCGATTGGCTTCTCCCGTTTGCAAGTGCGGCCCGAATCCCCCTTCTGTCTCGATTGCCAGCGGGAGAGCGAAAGATAAGCAGATGGCAAACTGGGTTCTGATTGTTCTCATGGTTATTGGTGGCAGTGCGGTCGCAGTCCAGCCTTCCCTGAATGCGCGACTGGCTGAAAAGACCGGGTTTCTTCAGGCGGCGACCATTTCATTTGCTGTCGGCACATTGGTGCTGTTGCTGCTGTCGTTATCGAGCGGTGAGGGGAGTTTCCGACGTGCTACTGATGCCGACTGGTGGCAGTTGACCGGCGGGTTGTTCGGCGCTTTTTTTGTGACGATGACAATCATCGGCGTTCCACGGATTGGAACAACGGCGGTGCTTGCTTTGACGATTGTTTCCCAGTTGATTGCCGGGCTGGTTATGGATCACTATGGTCTGTTTGGGATGCGTGGTATCCCGGTCGATTTCAAACGCCTGTTGGGGGTGGCATTTCTCCTGATCGGGGTTTTTCTGATTTACCGCCGCTGAATTTCCACTGCCTTTATGGTGGACACAGGGCACACTGAGACCGAAACAGGTTCGTACTCAGGTAGCGGTCACCGCGATCGGGAAGAAGGGTGACAATCGTGCCGTGATCGATGGTTTCGGCAACCTGCAATGCTCCGGCAACCGCAGCGCCACTCGACATTCCAACAAACAACCCCATCTGCAGTGCCAGCTTGCGACTCATGTCGTAGGCAACCTCGTCTTCTACCAGTAATTTGTCCGCTAAGCGCCGGGTCTCGTAGATTTCAGGAACGATTGCCTCGTGCATATTCTTCAGCCCCTGAATTTTGTGTCCCAGACCCGGCTCTATCCCCACGACTTTTACCTGTGGTGCATGCTCTGAGAAATAGCGACTGATTCCCATCAGTGTCCCCGAGGTTCCCATCCCGGCAACAAAATAGTCGATATCTCCCGCCGTCTGCGCCATGATTTCCGGGGCCGTTGTCTCGTAATGGGCGAGGGGATTATTGGGATTGCTGTACTGGTTGGGCATGAAGTAGCGGTCGGGTTCTTCAGCAAGAATTTTGTGGGCAAGGCGTATCGCCCCGTCGGTCATCTGACAGCCGGGCGACAGGACCGTTTCGGCACCATAGGCTTCCAGGATTCCGCGGCGTTCATTGCTGACACAGGCGGGCATCACCAGCTTGACCTTGTACCCCTTTGCCGCACCGATCATGGCGATGGCGATTCCGGTGTTCCCGGATGTCGGTTCCAGGATGATCTTATCCGAAGTGAGGTCGCCGCTCTCTTCCGCCTTACTGATCATATAGAGGGCCGGGCGATCCTTGACCGATCCGCCGGGATTATTCCCTTCGAGTTTAGCAAGGAGTCTGACCCCCGGTTTTCCCACCAGTGCCGAAATATCAACGAGCGGGGTGTTGCCGATTGAATTGATCAGCAGTGGAGGTTCATTCTTCAGCGTTTCAGCCGCTGTGCCGGTGATCATGGTCATTCAGATAATTCCTTGGAGTGGTCCGCCGTTGACGCCCAGCTGATCGACCTGTGCCTCGATTGCGGGATCATCAATAAGTGGCGGAGCGTGGTGTGGCTTGCTCCGGGCATCGATGATCAGTGAGCCCGAACAGCCCCAGTGTTTTGCCTGGGTGAAACTTGCTATTCCGTAAATATCGGCAGCCGGGTTGGAGCGGGTGAAACAGACCCACAGCCAGTTGTTTAATTCTGCCGCACAGAATTCGCTGTCGTCAACAACAAGAATCAGCGGAAAAGAGTTGATGGGATCATCATGGGGGTATTTTTTGCTGAAGCGGAGCAGGTTGAGATCTCCCCCCGGCCGGTACTCTGGACATGAGGGACCTTCAACCAGCAAAACTCCGGGGATTGCGACACGGGGGTTTTTGAACCCGCGGGGTAACGTCAGATTCTCCGGAATCTCCTCCGGCAGCTCCCGCTGTTTGTTCCCCCCGGCGGCAATGACCACCTTCGACCCCTGATTGAGTCCATGCCCGCTGTAGTCGAGGGTGTCAATCGTTGTTGCCGTTTGAAAATGGAGATCGCGCTGCCAATCGACCCGCTCGAGAATATGCTGGAAGAAAGCGGGGATATTGTGAATATCGAGATCAGGATTATCGTTTTCAGCGGCAATCAGCAGATATTTTGCGAGAGACAGTTGTCCCTGCCCGAGGATTGCATTCGCCTGGGTCAGTAACTCCTGGGGCTGGTCGGGGCGTTTGTAGGGGGTGTAACGCTCACTGCCGATGGCGAGGAGCAATGGATGAACCCCTGCCGCATCGACAGCATGCACCGCTTTGATCCCGGGGAGAACTTCGGGGATGAGTGCTCCCGTCAATTCGTGGATAAATTCACCGAAGCTGGTATCTTCCTGCGGCGGGCGGCCGACGGTGGTAAACGGCCAGATCGCATCGGTGCGGTGGTAAACTCGCGCAACTTTGACCAGCGGAAAATCGTGGGTGAGACTGTAGTATCCCAGATGGTCACCGAACGGTCCTTCAGGTTTCTGTTGGTGAGGATCAATTGTCCCGCAGATAACAAAGTCGGCCTCCGCCGGCATCGGTAGACAGCCTGACGGTTGCACAAGGGGGATACGATGCCCTCCCAGCAGCCCGGCAAAGGCGAGCTCGGGCATCCCCTCGGGGAGAGGCATGACTGCTGCAACCGTCAGACTGGGTGGTCCACCGACAAAAATATTGACCCGGAACGGCTGTCCTGCCTGGAGCGCTTCCTGATGGTGAACACCTATCCCGCGGTGGAGCTGGTAATGAAGGCCGATTTCTTCATTCTGCCGGTAATCGTTACCCGAAATCTGAACCCGGTACATTCCCAGGTTGGACGAGCGGATTCCCGGCTTGGTGGTGCTTTCGCTGTAAACCTGGGGCAGGGTAATAAAGGCACCGCCGTCGTCGGGCCAGCTTTTGATCTGGGGCAACTCACTGATTGATGTCTGCCCGGATAAAATTGGTCCCGAGGAGACTTTCCTGGGCAACAGATGGAAGGCCGCGGGAGGAGCCGCCACAAGGGTGGCCGGCGATTTCAGCAGGGTTTTCGGGTCGAGTTTCAGTTTGACCAATGTTTCGACATGCCGCAGAGTATCCCGAAACAGGTAGCGGGTTCGCTCCAGTGTGCCGAACAGGTTGGCCACTGCGGGGAAACGGCTGCCGGTGAGGTTGGTGAAGAGGAGCGCCGGACCATTGTGCCGGTAGACACGGCGCTGGATCGCCCCGGCGAGAAGATCGGGTTCGATTGGCTGGTCAATACGGATAAGTTGACCGCCACGCTCCAGATCATCAACTGCGTGTCGAAGAGTTTTGTACCCCATTTTCAAGATCCATATTATTGGGAGTGGAAGAGTTAAGTTTATACTTCAGCCGCTCTGAAAAGGCAATGGTGACGGTAACTGCAATAATTAGTTCAAAAAATATTGACTCTCCAGTATGGTAATAGCAGGTTCTGTTACAAACGAGGGTTGAGGAGCGGTAGGATGCAAATTCGTCTGGCGATTAGATATACGGCAATATCGAGTATTGTTCTCCTTATTGTCATGTCTATTTCGGCTTTTCTCCATATCGAGAAGGTGCAGAAAATTTTTTCTGAAAAAGCGCTGCACGAAGCCGACGTCCTGTCTGAAATGATTCTTCGCGACTCATACCACCTGATGCTTCAGGACAATCGTGAGCAGCTACAGCTGATGATTGAAGACATCGGTAAAACGCCGCGGGTTAAACGGGTGCGGATTTTTGGGCGGGAAGGGGTCATCCGCTTCTCAATGAACAAGTATGAAATCGGCACCGCTCTAAGCGAAAAAGATGAAAGCTGTTCATTCTGTCATCTCGGTGTCGACGAGGCTCAGGTCGATGTCCCGGTGGAAAAACGGAGCCGGGTTTTTACCGATGATTCCGGAACCCAGTACCTCAGTATTACCCGCGGCATTTATAATGAACCGACCTGCTACACCGCGGCGTGTCACGCCCATGCTCCCGAAGAAAAGAAAATCGGTGTCCTGGACATCGTTATCTCAGAAAGTCAAATGGCCGATCTGGCCCACGCCCACCACAAAGATGTGATCGCTTCAACCGTGATCATGCTGTTCATTCTGTCGCTGTGCCACTATCTGCTGACCAAGAAGTATATCTGTAATCCGATCGAAGGGATGCTGGAGCAGACACAGGCACTGGCAAACGGTGATTTGTCGGCCCGGGTTCGAATCGCGTCCAAGGATGAGATCGGGGAGTTGGGACATTCATTCAATAACATGGCCGATAACCTCGCGCAGGCGCAATCCGAACTGCAGGAGTGGGGGAAGACGCTGGAACAGAAAGTTATTGTCCGGACGGCTGAGATCACCGATATGCAGGGGCAGCTGCTGCGTTCGGCCAAGCTGGCCTCTATGGGAGAACTGGTTGCCGGGATTGCCCACGAAATCAACAATCCGCTGACTGGCATTCTGATGTTTGCTTCACTGTCGGCAAAGAATCCGGAAATCCCGCAACAGGTTCGGGATAATCTCGATCTGATTGTGTCGGAAACGGGACGGTGTGCCAAGATCGTCCGTGGTCTGCTGGAGTTTGCCCGTGAATCGATTCCGGAGAAAAAATCGGATTCGATCAACCGGATTATCGAACTGACCCTTGAGCTTGTATCACAGCAGGCCATTTTTCAGGATATCGATGTCCGTTACACCGGAGCTGAAAATCTTCCGCTGCTCGAAGTTGATGCGGATCAGCTGGAGCAGGTCTTCTTCAACATGTTTATCAATGCCGGGCAGGCGATGCCCAATGGTGGGGCGTTGATCATAACGACCAAGCTGGTTGAAGACGGGAGTGTTGTCCAGATTGTTATTGAGGATACCGGTACGGGGATCAGCAAGGAGAACCTCGATCGTATCTTCGATCCATTCTTCTCGACCAAAGCACAAAAAGGGTTCGGGCTGGGGCTTTCGGTTTCGTACGGGATTATCAAGAATCACGGCGGCCGGGTCGATGTCATAAGTCGTGAAGGTGAGGGGACACGGTTTACGATCTACCTGCCGACCGATGGAAATGATTTACTGCATGAGTCAAGAGATGACGGGATGGGGGCTTAGGCTGGATTTTTTGTTCAGTGGTGGGAATGGTCTTTGACAGAAATTCCCAGTTTTTTCAGCAGTGCCTGAAAGTTGGGGCGCAGCATTCCGGTCTCTTCCGCGGCTTTGGTGACATTCCAGTTGTTTCTTTCAAGGGCGGCATAAACAAAGGCTTTTTCAACCGGCTCGACGGCCTGCTCGCGAACTTTGCGCTTGACCTCTTTGAGTTCATCGGTGTTTGCAGGTGCTGTCAGCTCGGCGGCATTCTGCTCACCATTCTGCATCGTCGGCAGTTCCAGACTGTCACGCTGGATGATATCCCCCTGGGTCAGGACAACTGCTCTCTCAATAATATTCTCCAGCTCACGCACATTGCCGGGAAATGGATAGTCGTGGAGGGCGAGGTGGGCATCGGCCGAGAGTCCCTTGATCTCTCTCCCAACCTCGTCCGAAAACTTTTTCAGGAAATAACCGATCAGCAGGGGAATATCTCCCGCGCGTTCACGTAGCGGTGGCAGATCGATCGGGATGATATTCAAACGGAAGTAGAGGTCGTCACGGAACGTCCCTTCTTCAACCATCTTGTCGAGACCGCGGTTGGTTGCAGCAATCAGCCGGATATCGATCGGGGTCGCTTTTGTTCCGCCAATTGGGGTCACTTCGCGCTGCTGAAGAACTCTGAGGAGCTTGGCCTGGGTTGTCAGGCTGAGGTTGGCGATCTCATCCAGAAACAGGCTGCCTCCGCTGGCAACGCTGAAAAGACCGGGTTTTGACTGGGTTGCGCCGGTAAAAGAACCCTTGACATGGCCAAATAGCTCACTCTCAAGGAGATTTTCGGGCAGTGAGTTGCAGTCGATGGCGACAAATGGCTCATCCTTGCGTGGGCTGTTGTTATGAATTGCCCGTGCGACCAGTTCCTTCCCCGTTCCACTCTCACCGGTAATCAGGACCGAACTGTTTGTTGGAGCGACCTGCAGAATCCGGCGAAAAACTTTCTGCATCGGCTCACTTTTACCGATGAAAGAATCTGCAACCGTTTCGTACGGAATACTTTCGGTGATAATTTCCGATTCAAGGTTGAGGAGGCGCTTCTTGATGGCCGCCTGCACCTTTTCAATGATCTGTTCGGGCAGGAAGGGCTTGGTCAGATACTCAAATGCCCCGTTTTTCATTGCGTCTACGGCAGAATCGACTGTCGCGAAGCCGGTGATAATGATGACAGGAACGTTCGGTTGCAACACCGAAATTGTTTTCAGAACTTCAATTCCACCCATGATCGGCATTTTGAGATCGCTGATGACGACACTGAAGCTCTCTTTCTGGAGCTTTTCCATGCCGACTTTACCATTCTGGGCAACGACGACCTGATAGCCTTCCATTGTCAGGGCCTGGCGTAGCCCCTCGCGAATAACGGCTTCATCGTCGATGACCAGAATTTTATGTTCTGCGTTCTCATCCATAATGGTGTGGCTAACTCTCTGATTTGGACTTCAATGTAAAGAAGCAAGATAAATAATCACATGATCTATGTGTTGACCTGCTGATCTATAAGCAAAAACCAGACCAACAGTAGCAATTGAGGGAAATTAAGATGTTCAATAGTAATAAGCCGCATCATAACAGTCAAGGAATATGTCGTAAGGGGCTGGAGTAGAGAGGGATAGCGGCTTTGTGTTTCCTCAGGTTACGAACTGTTTGGTTGCTCGAACTTTTTTCTTCAGCGGGATAAAATATAAATAATATTTCTGCCTGTGAACACGAAAAGTCACTGTTTTTACGCAAATACAAGTAAAAACAGGCTGTTATGGAGAAAAATTGTGGCGTAGCTGTTTATCAAGCATTGTTTGTGAGTATATAAAGAATATACACATGGGTTTGATGGGGATTACAGCGGGGAAGTGTGTAGAGAAGTTATAACAGTGATATCAAATAGTTGGAATGATAATTTAAAGATAAAAGGTCTTTTGGCATAACTTCTGTATGTCTACTTCTTGAATAGGAAGAAAATTCATTGAGATGCTTGGAGGTTCTGTCGTGAAAAATATGATGCTTAATTTTATTCTGGCTCTGGTCGTTTCCGGAAGTACCGCAGCGACTGTTATGGCAGCACCTGCTGCAGAAGCGCAGGGGGGATCGCTGCTGTTGACCCTGTTTATTGGATTTTTTGCCTTGATTGTCGTTTTTCAGCTGGTTCCCGCGGTTCTCTTGTTTGTCGGTATCGTCAAGGGGCTGTTTTCGCGTGAGCACAGGGTTGAACAGAAAAGTTCCAATCGGTAATCGTTTAACGAAGGGATGGGGTGACAATATGAATGGTCTGCTTATTGCCAATAAAGATGAAGCTGCACGCGAGCAGATGGCCGATCTGTTTCGGTCTGACGGCTACCAGGTGACGTGTACCGATTCGGTTGTGAACTCACTTGAGGGGATTCTTGATAAATCGATTCAGGTTGTCCTGCTCGGCGGTATTTTTGATGAGCAGCAGATCGCCAAATTTGTTCCACTGTTGAAAAAATGTAACCGTAACCTGTCGATTATCCTGGTTTCTGATGAGATGCCACTTGAGTTATTGCGGAGGATCAGGAAGGAAGGGATCTTCTACCATGCTCTGAAGCCGGTTGGCGATGAGAGCTGGGATGAGATCCGCCAGGCGGTCAGCTGCGCATTCGAAAATTATCAGAGCCGCCAAAGTGTTGGCCGCAAACGGTTCGGGGCAGGTGTTCCGGCGCGTGGTGCCGCAGCAGTCATGACTTGCCTGACTTTGATGCTGATGTTTGCTCCCCGGGCAATGGCCGTTGATACCAGCCACACCTATAACAGCGGCATTCTTACTTTGCTGTTTGTCGGCTTTTGCGCTCTGCTGATTGTTGCTCAACTGGTTCCGGCTGTCTTGATGCTGTTCGGTTTGACCAAAGATGCGGCACAGAGCCGTAAGGAGACCCGGAAAGAAGTTGTGATCCACAAAAGCTGAGTTTCCGAGAGATAAAAAATATTCGTTTTGCCGGCGGCTCCCGATAGGGAGCCGCTTTTTTGTGGTGATATGACGATCCGGCCGGTTGGGCTATATAAATAAAATATTCAATATACAGTATACTGTATACAATCTTTATGCGACTTTAATTGTCTTATTTTTCAATAAGTTGCTGATCTTGATTCGCCAAATTAAACACGTAATTACTCTCTTGATGTATATTTTTTTTATACGCCGATCTTTAACAGAAAAAGTCATTTTTACCCTTTGATTGCTTAATAGATAACGTAATAACAGGAGGTTACACCTTTCTCAAAAAATATCACATAGATGGCACGTCCTCTGCATTTGTCACGATTCCGATATGAATTTAATTCTGGCTTCGCTTGATCGGGAGAGATTGAAATGAGGGTCATGTTCTATCGCAGCTTGTGTTGTTTGTTTTTGCCCGGTATTTGCGTTTCTTCTGCATTTGCTGCCGATGTGGCAAACAGTAGTGACAGTTCTCTACTGCTGACACTGTTTCTCGGTTTTTTTGCTCTGATCGTTGTTTTTCAGCTGGTACCGGCAGCATTGCTGTTCTGCGGTATGGTTAAAGGGCTGTTCTCGCGCCAGAAAGAGGAAAAAAGTTTCAACCTGAAGAATTAAATCTGTTCGTTTTCAGACAACGAACAGCACACTACTAGACACAGTTTAACAAGGAGGTTTTCGATGCGAAGTGTAAAAACATTGTTAACAACATTTGCCCTGCTGCTGATGTTTGTTTCCCCTGCTCTGGCCGTTGACACCAGTAAAACTTACAACAGCGGTATTCTGATTCTGCTGTTTGTCGGTTTTTGCGCTCTGATTATTGTCGCTCAGCTGGTTCCGGCTTTGCTGGCTCTGTTCGGCATGACCAAAGAAGCTGCCAGAAGCACCTCGGGTAAAAAACTCGCCGCTTCGGCAAAAAAACACTGACTCATTTTTGAGAGGTATCTGAGATGTTAGATTTTTTTATGAATGTTGGCTACGTCAAGCAGATTTACACCGTTGTTGATTACTACACTTACATCAAGGGGCTTGAGTATCTGCTATGTCTGCTGTTTTTCACCTTCTTCCCGATGTTCTATCGCTATATCCATTCCGGCGATGATGAGTGACCAGGGTTGAACCAATTTTAATTGATCTGTCCGGGTTGAATGAATTGGGCAGAATTTAAGAACTAAGGAGTAGGGCTATGGTAAATGCCGGTAAGCAACTTATAACAGGACTCGGAGTGCTGTTGCTGTTTCTCGTCCTGTCGGTGAGTTGTTACGCAATGGATTTTCCAGATGAAGTTGAAATTGATTCCCTGGCAAATCTCTACGAAGGGGTCGTCTTTGATCACGCAATGCACGTTGACGCGACCGAAAACTGCGCTGACTGCCACCATCACACCACCGGAACCGGTGTCAGCGATGAATATTGCGCCAAATGTCACGAGGGTGACGTCGAAATGGATACTGTCTCGTGTCAGGACTGCCACTCCGCCGATCCAGTGTCTCCAGAAAACTTGCACAATCCAGTACCTGGATATGTCTACCATGACGATAAGCCGAACTTGAAAGCCGCTTATCATTTAAAATGTCTTGGTTGTCACAACGAGGTCGACGGACCGACGGGTTGTGAAGATTGCCACGCCAAGACTGAAGCCGGTGAGAAGTTCTATCATTCTGGAGAGTTTGCCCCTGCCGAAGGTGCCGCCCATGGAGAGCACGATTAGGTTCATGGTTGCAGACGGGGAATTAAATAAGGAGATTTCGTCATGAGTAAAATAACACGTAGAAAATTTTTAGCCGGAAGTGCTGCAGGTGGGGCTGCGATGATGCTGACCCCGGCCAAAAAAGCATTTGCTTCCGGATCGTTTGAAGGGTTCCCCGACGGGATGGGTGTCCTAGTCGACTTAACCCGTTGTGTCGGTTGCCGGACCTGTGAAGCCGCTTGTAACAAAGAGCAGGAATTGCCGCAACCCGCGAAGCCGTTTGATGATTATTCCGTTTTTGATGAAATGCATCACGGTCAGAAGCGTCGTACCACCGATAAGGCCTATACAATCGTCAACCGTTATGAG
>CAZQFI010000185.1:0-3738 GCA_964592545.1 uncultured Geobacteraceae bacterium | reverse complement strand
TGCTGGAAACGGTTTGACAGATAAAGGGGCGAAGCTTTCCCCGCCAGCTGCTGACTGAGCCACGCGATATAACCACCCCCGGCATTGGTATTGACTTCAATCAGACGGGGGCCATCAGGGGTCAGGTGGTAATCGTACCCCATCATCAATGCCGCATGACCGGGATCAAACCGGGCAACCTCAGGCAGTTCGGGAAAAACCCGCTGCCGATAACTATCCGACTGCCCCAGACGAAACAGCACCCGGACCAGCCGCAACATTTGTTTCAAATCGCTGTGAGGCAGATGGGCTATGACCCGGCTGATCGGGAAATCGTGATCCACGGCAGCTCCTAAAATGAATTAATCCGGCGGATAAATGATTTCAATAGCCCGTAACTACGCCGATTGAAATCGATTGCCAACCGCGGCAGATGTTTCAGATCGGGTTGGTCAGCCTCTTCGGGGAGTGGGGAACTGAGAATCATTTTCCCACCGGGAGCAAGAATATCGCCAAATTCGCTGGTCAATATTTTCAGCTGCTCCGAATCGAGCGCTTTGTTCAGGCGAATCACCAGTTTATCCCCGACAAAGCGCAGGGAGTGATAGTTACGGTAGAAATCATCGATAATCTGAACCGCCTCGACGGGATCACGGGTCACCGAGAACAGGCCAAAATCCTCCCCGGAGATCAGCCCACGCTTCAGCAGCCCGTCGCGGATAAAATCGAGCCAGTCATCCCAGTATCCCCCATCATCATCGATCATCACCAGCGGAATCGGCGGGTTTTTCCCCGTCTGAATCAGAGTCAGGATCTCCATCGTTTCATCCATCGTGCCGAACCCGCCGGGGAACATGGCGACAGCATGAGCTTCTTTGAGAAATGCAACCTTGCGGTTGAAGAAATATTTGTAGGTGATAACTTTTTTATCCTGATTCATCACCGGGTTGGTATCCTGCTCAAACGGCAGGTGAATGTTGATCGCGAATGAGTTTTCAGCTCCGGCACCCTCATTTCCCGCCAGCATAATCCCGGGACCGCCGCCGGTAATCACCATATAATCACGTTCGGCGAGCATGCGGGAAAATTCAACACATTTTTTATAAATCGGGGCGGTCGCGGGGGTACGGGCGCTGCCGAAGATGGTCACTTTCTTGCGCTGTCGATAGGGAGCAAACACCTTGTTGGTATAGCGCATCTCCTTCATCGTAGTGCAGATCAGTTTCTGATCGGCCAGATAATCATTTTCTTCTCCGGATTTCAGCGCACCAAGAATCATTTCGCGAATCATTTCGGGATGGTGAACTCCCGTCATCTTCAGCAACTTCTCTATCAGTTCATCGACTTCGCCGTTATGTTGCTTAAAACTCAATGGCATACTCAACCCTTCCGAAAAATTGTGTGATTCAGGAATTAAAAAAGCGGCAGTACGATATTGTATCATACTGCCGCCGGGTAAAAATGGCCAAAGAAGTCCGTAAGCCGGGTTCTGTTCCCCGCTGCAGTTACCCGCAGCGGGACGATGATCATTCATCTAGGATCGCCGTTGCCGACGACCTCAAGCAGCCAGACCCGGAAACTTCGGGCGGACCGCCCTCAAACGTTTCTCTATTCGGCCTTGCTCCGGATGGGGTTTACCGAGCTTCTGACGTCACCGCCAGAACTGGTGAGCTCTTACCTCACCCTTTCACCCTTATCTGTCATTGCCCGCAGGCTGCGACAGACGGTCTCCTCTCTGTGGCACTTTCCCTGGGGTCACCCCCGGTTCCCGTTAAGAACCATCCTGTCCTGTGGAGCCCGGACTTTCCTCCCCCCGGAATCAACCGGGCGGCGATCATCTGTCCTTCTTTGACCAGCGAAGCGAATTAAGCGTCGGTCTCTACGTACAAAATACGGTTACAGTGGGGGCAGGACTGAATCTCCGTGACCTTGAGCAACTTGTTGTACTGCTGCGGCGGCAGCTGCATGTTACAGCCAAGGCAGGCACCGTTCTTCGCCAATGCCAGGGCCAGTCCACCGCGCCGCTGAAACAGGGTATGATACTTCCGCAGCAAACTCGTAGGAAGCTCGGCAGCGACCGACTCGCGAGTCTGGGTCCGCTTCAGCAACACCTCTTCCGATTCATCCAGCAGCGTTTTCAGCTCTTCACCGCGGGCTTCGGCTTTTTCCTGAATGGCCGCAAGTTCGCCCTCTTTTTCCTGACGATCCTCTTCAAGAACTTTGATCTCCTGCTGCTTTGCCGCCATCTGCTCTTCGATCTCTTTGTTCGCTTTTTTTGCGACATCGATCTCTTTCAGGACAGCAACATACTCCTTCTGAGTCTGGATCTCCGGCAGGCGCGCCTCAACCCGGACAACATTGTCACGCTCCTTCAACAGATCCTGCTGTAACTCAGCTTCCGCCTGCTGCAATACAGCGACCTCGTCATTCAACTGATCAAGCATCTCCTGAACTCTGGTCGCATCTGCGGTAAATGCATCCAGTTCATCACGGTACCCTTTACGGGTTGCTTCAATCGCACTGATTTCCTGATCAATTTCCTGAAGATCCTTCAGCAGGTTCATTTTGTTTTGCACGTTGTAACCTCCATTTTGGTATGTTGCGACAGGTCAGAAGAAAATCAGGGGATCTTCTTCCGCTGCCATTTCGATAACGTCGACCGTCATATTCTGTTCCGCAAAAACTTTCCGTAACCGCTGTGAAAGCTCTGCGACCATAATCTGCTCTGTGGCGAAATGGCCGGCATCGATGAGGGCGATCCCCTCTGCCCGCGCCCGCTGCGCCTCGTGATATTTGATATCTCCCGTCACCAGGCAATCGGCACCCTGGCGTAATGCCGCTGAAAAAAGGGACATCCCGGTCCCACCACACACGGCAACCCGTGATATGTCCTGTTCCTGATCACCAACCAGCTTCAACCCCGACAGGTTGAGAGAGTCCTTGACCTGCGCGGCAAATTGTCGCAACGGAACAGCCTCAGCCAGTGAACCAATCCGCCCCAAACCGACATCTGTCCGTTCATTCGCCAGCGGGATCAGATCGTAGGCGACCTCTTCATAAGGGTGCACTTTCAACATTCGCGTCACAACCTTACCGACCACCGCAGCGGGGACAATTGTCTCAAAACGAACCTCTTCGGTTGTCTCAAGGGTTCCCGGCGTTCCGATGAACGGCTGTGTCCCGCTGCCCCCCCGGAAAGTTCCAACACCCCGGTGACTGAATGAACACTGATCATAAGCACCGATATGGCCTGCACCGGCAGCAAAAATTGCGTCGCGAACCTCAACGTC
This sequence comes from uncultured Geobacteraceae bacterium, assembly GCA_964592545.1. GTDB lineage: Bacteria > Desulfobacterota > Desulfuromonadia > Desulfuromonadales > Geopsychrobacteraceae > Desulfuromusa. The sequence continues at coordinate 469 of CAZQFI010000185.1, read as the reverse complement.
ATGACCAACCGGGACATAAACAATCAGTTTATAAAACTGTCCACTGACAGGTTTTTCGAGAGGAACGGCATCCTCGACACCCAGCCGCTCGGCCAGCCAGTCGTTCAGACCATCGGCAGCACGATCCAGATTGGTATGGGCGCTGACAACGGCAATGTCATTTCTGATGGCGGTAAAAAGAATCTGCCCCGTTGAATCGGTTGGGCTGAGACGCTTCAGTGGCTTGAAAATTAGCGGATGGTGGGAAATGATCAGCTGGGCATTATGGCGCTGAGCTTCTTTAAGGGCAATCTCCTCGGCGTCAAGGCAGACAAGAATCGTGTCTATCTTCGCCTGCGGATCACCAACCTGCAAACCGACATTATCCCAGTCTTCCGCCAGATCGGGGGGACAAAGGCGGTTCAGCAGGCCGATAACATCGGCCAGACGGGTGATTTTTACCTTAGCCACGGCCCCACCCCCATAAAAA
>CAZQFI010000184.1:0-2714 GCA_964592545.1 uncultured Geobacteraceae bacterium | reverse complement strand
TCCTCGGCAGCGGCTTAGCGGGACTGGCTTTCTACAGAAGGAAGAAGAAGTAAAAATTTCCGGCAATAGTATTCAGAAGCGGGGTCAGCAATGGCCCCGCTTTTTCTTTTGGCCCGATCATGACTCCCATGATTGGGCTTTTTCTCTTATATTCACGACATTGCAAAAAAAACAAAGCCCCCGGTTGAAGCCGGGGGCGGATAGATCATACAAGAAGAATCGATTGGCGGAATTTCAGCTGACCGACCCTTCCATTGACCGGATCTTCTCTTCCATCAATTGCAAGAGACCTTCATAGCCTTCGCGCCGGATAATTTCTCCGTAGCTGGAGCGGTAATTGCGTACCAGACTCACCCCTTCAATCACGATATCGAAAACCTGCCAGCGGTTATCCCGATAGATCATTTTGTATTGAACCGGGATTTCTAGTTCATCCGAGATAATAAGGGTATCAACAATCGCCTTATCGCCTTTAACGCGTTGTTTCAGATAGTTAACCGTCCCACCCGAATAATCGCCGACCCGGCTAAGATAGGTCCCTTCCAGCACCTTGACAAACAACTCCGAAAAACGTTGACGCTGCTCTTCTGTCGCACCATCCCAATACGACCCAAGGGTTCGCCGGGACATCGACTGGATATTCAGAAATTCCTGCACCCGCCCGCTGACTAACGTCTTTTTCTCCTCAGCACTCAAGTCGGGCTGTTTCAATACCTCAAGAACAGAATTTACCATCTTCTCGACCTGAGCCAGCGGTTCAGGTTGTGCAAAAGAAGAAAGTGCGGAACAAAGAACCAACACAATAGCTACAAATATTTTTTTCATAATTTCAACCCAAACCATTCAAAGGGATTTAACAAATCGCTGTCAAATATCGGCATCTGAAAGAAATTTATATCGTGAGAGTCTGCTCCCACCTGCGCCAATCGGCGTTGAGCGTATGCGGAGCGAATAAACAGGTAGGGATCAATAGCGTCGTGAACAATCCCTTCATAAGTATCCCGATCCAGCGACAAACGCGTCTCAATATCAAACAGAACCAGTCCGGCAAACTCAAGTGAGTGCAAATCTGTATACCTGAGTGGATAAGCAAAGGAATCGACAAAATTCCCCGAGACATCTCGCAAACTCGATGGTCCGATAATTGGCAGAACCAGATAAAAACCGTGACCAACACCATAATACCCTAAAGTCTGACCAAAATCCTCAACAGATTTTTCAACTCCGGCAATAGACCTTGCTGGATCAAAAAGTCCGCCAATTCCAAACGTTGTATTTATAACAAAGCGATAAATTTCGGTTCCAAAACGTCTGAAATTGAGCTGCAGCAGTGAATTCCCGGCGCGAATCGGGGTCATGAGATTGGAAAAAACATTGCGGATTGAGGCTCGTGCCGGTCGTGGCATCACATATCGGTATCCCCTGGCAACCGGCTTTAGAAAATAAAAGTAGATTTTATCGTTAAACCAGAAAACTCCCCGGTTTAACGTTTGAAAGGGGTCAGAAATCAGCTTTTTGGGCGCACGCGAGGGTGAAGCAAAATCGTCGTCAAACTCTGCATCAAAATCATCATCGGATAGAGTATCCAACGTTGACGAGGAAGATGCTGCGACTGTTTCCTGCCCCTTTTTATCTGAATTCACCGCAAAGGCGGAGCTAAGAAACAAAAAATATCCGGCAAATAGAAATATAAATATCCGCGTCAACATAATAATTGTACCTGAAAATAAATCAGTTCAGCTTCTCAGCAACAAACAAGAAAGGAGACTGCTGCCGGTTACTCACTTTCATCTGCAACACGTGAAAATCACCATCACGTAGCTCGGAAAAAAAGTTGGCAACTGCAAGTCCTTCCTCAGCCCCTCCGGGATGCCCCGGATAAATAACGACCGACATTCTCCCACCAACAGCCCGCAGACGACAGGATTGCTCAAGGGCTGCAACTGTCGTATCAGGCTGAGTAATGATCGTCTTGTCTCCTCCGGGCAAATAGCCCAGATTGGCAATAATCGCCTTTGGAGAAGAGGAAACAACCGTTGAAATTTCAGAATGGCTCAACAGAACAAGATCGGCCCCAGCACGCCCCGATAAAGGAGAATTGGTATCGCGATGCAATCGGGTCTCGACTCCCCTCTCCGTTAATCTTGTTTCAGCTTCAAGCAATGCCGGCCATTGGATATCAAACCCGACAACCTGTCCACGTAAGCCAACCAGCTGTGATAGAAACAGGGTGTCCTGACCGGTCCCGACGGTTAAATCGACAACCAGATCGCCGGGCCGGACAACTTCAGCCAGCAACTCCTGACCCCAGTTGACGATTCTGGTCAACCCCCGTTTCATCCCTTTTTTACCCGCAGTTTTGCATCAATCAACTGGCGATGAGACAGACCGATCAAGGTTCCCAATTGGCGCATCAAAGCATCTTCGTAACAATCGAGCCGCCCATCGGCATAAACCAGTTTCCAGAGCGCTTCGACAATTTCCTCTTTCTCCGGCTGCGTAAATGCCTTGTTGATCTCACGGGTAAACTGGTGCAGATCGCTACTTGATTGGCGAGTCTCCTCGGCAAACCGCAACAAATCGGCCAGGGAGTCTTCAGACACCCCAAAGTGTTCCTTCAGCAGCTCCCCCAGCAAAACCCGTTCAGATGCATCAAATTCACCATCAGCATGTGCGATTTCCAGTAATAAAACCGCTGCTGCCAACGGAATGCG
>CAZQFI010000183.1:0-15055 GCA_964592545.1 uncultured Geobacteraceae bacterium | reverse complement strand
CAGCAACTCCGGTCGACCGACATTCTTCCCCTGAACCAGAACTTTAAAGCTCTCCCCCATCCCCCCTTCGGGAAGGATCAGGGTTTTCAAATTCATTCGTAACGCCTGAGCCTTGTTCGGATCGCTTTCCCGACGTTCCATTTCGATCAGGAATTCAAGAAAACCGAGCCCCATCAAAAACTGGTATTGCTGACCAAAATAGAGCGTCTCCAGCCCGTGCTGCTCCCCAATATTCTGCAACGTGGTAAAATCGACATGGGCAGTCATATCCTGACAACCAATGTGCTGATAGGGATTCTCGTTTGTTTGGTGGTGGTGATAACACGGCAACGTCCCGGCATGACGATAAGGTGCATATAACTCTTCAGCCAGATAGCCATAATCTATCGTCAGAATGAATCCACGCCCAAGGAGTGTGGTGACCTGCGTCATCCAGTCGACTGCGGCCAGATTCACTTCGCAGCGGTTCCCCTCAATCGGTTCAATATTGATCCGCTGAAAGTAGTCGCTGATAGCGGGTGTTGATAACGGTCGTAACTCTTCGGTGAAGTGCTCGTCAGCGTTGACGACATAAACTTCCTGCAAGTGCCCCCCCCGCTTCTCAATCAGATGCACAGGAAAAGCATCAACAAGTTCATTGCTGACGAAACACCCCTCCATCCCCTGCAAATCAGAGAGAGAACACCAGCTGATCCGACCAGAATCAAAATGGCGATCCAGCAGTTCACTCTGGCGGCGGCGATTATCCGGACTGAGTTCGATCAGACGATATTCGAGTGCAGCATAAAAATCGGGGGCTTCCTCTGCCAGAGCATCCAGAATATCGAGGCAGAGATGCCCCTCCCCGGCGCCCTGTTCCGCAATAATAAAATCACCCCGCCCCAACAATTGCCACATCTGCACCAGCTGGCGGGCAATCAGGCGACCGAAACACGAGTGAACACTGGAGGACGTGAAGAAGTCACCCTGCTTGCCGATTCGCTGGCGGGCAGCCGTGTAATAACCGTATTCAGGATGATAAAGTGCCTGCTGCATAAAATCGGCGAATGAAATTCCGCCGGAAGAATCTATCTGTTGCCGGATGAACGAAACCAGTTCCGGCTTCTGATCTGCAGCCATAAAGCACCTCAAGATAAGTCTGAAGAAGGAGCGGGATTATAGCCAGCCACATCGCCAAAGACAAGTGATAATCGCGCCACAAACGCTTGAACTCAAGGGTGATTCATGCCATTATTACCCGCTGTACGATCCATCATAAGTGGTCAATTTGCGTATTTGAATCCTGGAGAGAGTGTTTTTTATGGCAATCATTACCTTTTCCCGAGAGATGGGCAGCGGCGGAATTCCTATTGTCCATAAAGTTGCAGAAGAACTTGGCTACACACTGGTCGACGGCGATGTCATTAAAGATGCCGCCGACGACTACGATCTGTCGCACGAAGCATTGCAGCAAATCGACGAAAAACCACCGGCGTTTGTCGAAAATCTGGATCGACAAATTGAACTGAATATGAACCGGATTCAGCTGATCGTTCTGGAGCAGGCGCTCCAGGGAAAAGTTGTCGTCTATGGTCGGGGCGGTCAGGATCTGCTCTCCGGCATTTCCAGTGTCTTCCGGGTACGCATCATTGCCCCCTTTGAAGAGCGGGTAGAACGCTGGGCAGAGCGTGAATGGATTGATCCCGATCTCGCTCGCTCACTGGTTCGTAAAAGCGACCAGCAGCGTGCCGGCTTTATCAAATACTATTTTGACCGGAACTGGGCAAACCCCATTGAATACGATCTGGTCATCAACACGACCCGGACATCCATCGATACAGCGGTTAAATTGATCGTTGAAGGCAGTAAAGATCAGGCACTGAGAGAAAAAACCCCGACCTGTAAATTAAAAATCAGGGATTTGATTATTCAGAAAAAGATCCAGATCGCCCGACTTGACGACGAGCGCATCAAGGATATCTGGTTCAGTATTGATGTTGAAGAGGGCCATGTCACCCTGTCGGGTCACGTTTACAGTGAGGCAGAGCGTCAGGCAATCATGGAAGATTCAGAGAAAGTTGCCGGGGTAACCGGAGTGACAGACAACCTGAAGATCGTCAATTACTGACATTCTGTGACAATCGCCCGCCAGAGAATATATTAGAACAGCAACAAAACGCCGGCGGTGCCGGCGTTTTACTTAATTTTACACCGAATTCAAGGAGCAATATCGATGGCTGGACATAGTAAATGGGCCAATATCAAGCACCGTAAAGGGGCACAGGACGCCAAACGGGGAAAAATCTTCACCAAACTGATCAAGGAAATCACCGTTGCCGCAAAAATCGGCGGTGGAGATCTTGAATCGAATGCCCGCCTGCGTCTGGCTGTTGATAAGGCCAAACAGGCCAATATGCCCAAAGACAATATTGAACGCGGTATCAAAAAAGGGACCGGCGATCTCGACGGGGTCACTTATGAAGAGGGTGTATTCGAAGGGTATGGTCCCGGCGGAGTTGCTGTCATCGTTGAGTTTATGACCGACAACCGCACCCGTACCGTTGCCGACGTCCGCCACGCTTTCAACAAATATGGTGGCAGCCTCGGTGTCAGTGGTTCGGTCGCCTTTATGTTCGATCGCAAAGGGCAAATCATCTTCACCGAAGACAACGATTTTGACACGATTTTCGAAGCGGCCCTCGAAGCAGGCGCAGAAGATGTCAAAGAGGACGATGGCGTCATCGAAGTTATTACCGATCCCACCGAATTTGAGACGGTCAAGAACAGTCTTGAGGAGCAGGGGCTTAAATATCAGTCAGCCGAGGTCACGATGATTCCACAGAACCTCAATCCTGTCGAAGGAAAACAGGCCGAGTCGCTGATGAAGATGATCGATGTTCTGGAAGACAATGATGACGTTCAGAATGTCTACGCCAACTTTGATATCTCTGACGAAGAGATGGAAAAGATCATGGGCTGATGGCAGATCAGACCAGCAGATTTTGTGACAGCGTCTAGGCGATATCAATCATGCGTATTCTGGGGATTGATCCGGGCAGCAAAGCAACCGGCTACGGCTTCATCGAACAGCACGGCAACCGGCTGATTCATCTCGACAATGGAGCAATCTTCACCCACAGCAAAGACGCACTGGCGGTACGGCTGCAAATTATTTATCGGGACCTCTGCGCTCTGATTGAAAAATACCAGCCCGAAGCCGTTGCCGTTGAGCAGGTTTTTATGGCACGCAATCCGGCCTCGGCACTGAAACTCGGGCATGCCCGCGGGGTCGCACTTCTGGCGGGGATCAATGCCGGGCTACCGGTCGCCGAATATTCGGCATTGCAGGTCAAAAGTGCCGTTGTCGGCTATGGCCGGGCCGGTAAAAATCAGGTACAGCATATGACAAAAACGTTGCTTAACCTGCCCGAAATTGCCCAGGAAGATGCCGCCGATGCCCTTGCTGTGGCAATCTGCCACGCCCACAGCCACCACCTGAGCAATAAAATAGCGGCGCCCCAAACCGGCGGCGTACGGAGAAGACGACCATGATTGCCCTTCTGACTGGAAACCTCGCCTTCCGCAGCCCGGAACAGATCATTGTTGATGTCGCCGGCGTCGGCTATCGATTGCAGGTTCCACTGTCGACATTCTATGCTCTGCCCGAAGAAGGCAACGTTCAGCTACAGGTTTATACCCACGTCAAAGAAGACTCTATTAACCTGTTCGGTTTTGCCACAGTCACCGAGAAAGATCTGTTTTCGCTGCTGATCTCGGTTTCGGGGGTCGGCCCGAAACTGGCGATCACCACCTTGTCCCACATCCCCGGCGATGAACTGGCACTGGCACTCAGCGAAGGGGACATCCCGCGACTGGTCGCCATCCCCGGCATCGGTAAAAAGAGTGCTGAACGGCTGGTTCTCGAATTACAGGACAAAGCGTCTGCCTACGCTGTCTCTGCGGCCATTCCTGCCAGCGGGGGGAAAGTTTCAACAGCCAAAGATTTCCAGCAGGATGCCCTCTCCGCACTGGTCAATCTGGGCTACAAGGAAGCGCAGGCAAAACGGGCCCTGGGGGCAGTGCAACGTCCCCCCGATACCCCGCTGGAAGAGATCCTTAAGGCTGCACTACAGATCCTGTTGAAATAATTGGAGCAACAATGGATGACCGTCTGATCAATGCCGATGAACTGCCCGAAGAGACCAATTTTGAGGTGGGACTGCGTCCGAAATCGCTGCAGGAGTATGTCGGTCAGACCAAGGCAAAGCGTAATCTGAAAGTTTTCATTGATGCCGCCCGCAACCGGCAGGAAGCCCTTGATCACGTCCTGTTTTATGGTCCGCCCGGACTGGGAAAAACCACCCTGGCCAATATCATTGCCCAGGAGATGGGGGTCAATATCAAGAGCACTTCGGGCCCCGTTATCGAAAAAACCGGGGATCTGGCCGCGGTTCTGACCAACCTCGAAGAAGGTGATGTCCTTTTTATCGATGAAATCCATCGTTTGTCGCCCGTTGTTGAAGAGATCCTCTATCCGGCAATGGAGGATTACCAACTCGATATCATGATCGGTCAGGGACCTTCGGCCCGGACAATCAAACTCGATATCCCCCGTTTCACGCTGGTCGGAGCGACCACCCGTGCCGGGCTCCTTTCGTCACCGTTGCGTGATCGTTTCGGGGTTATCAGCCGCCTCGAGTTCTATTCCCATGACGAGCTGACTACAATTGTTAAACGCAGCGCCAGCATTCTCGATATTGAGATTGACGACAAGGGGGCACAGGAGATCGCCCGCCGCAGTCGGGGAACGCCACGTATCGTCAATCGGCTGTTACGCCGGGTCCGTGATTTTGCCGAAATCGAGGGGGAAGGGAAAATCACCCAGCAGCTCGCAGACCACTCCCTGAAACGCCTCGAAGTTGACAATCAGGGGCTCGACTACATGGACTGCCTGCTCCTGCTGACAATTATTGACAAGTTCTCCGGCGGTCCGGTTGGCCTTGACACTCTTGCGGCAGCCATTGGTGAGGAGCGTGATACCATCGAAGATGTCATTGAACCCTACCTGATCCAGCAGGGATTTCTCAACCGGACACCCCGCGGTCGGGTTGCATCAGAAACATGTTATCGCCATTTTCAGCGGACACCGGTTCAGGTCAAGGGAAACGGCCCCCTCTTCGGGTCAAGCTGATTTTTGATGAACCCCCATCTGACACAATTCGCCAAACAGCTTGCTCTCTGGACCGAAGAGATTATCGAGCACGGTCGGACGCCGTTCCGCCGCGTCGATACGGCCCCGCAGATCGAGACAGAACTGGGACCCATCTCCCCGCCACTGGTTTTCTGGATTAATCGCCAGAGTATGATGACAGGCGGGATCGTTTTCCTCCCCGACAATAACCTTACTAACGAACTGGAACGGGGACGTGCCTGTGCTTCAGCCCTTGGCTTGCGCCATTTTGTTACCTGGGAGGCAGAGCAGGTCAGAATCTGGCAGGTTTCGGCGGACACAATTACCGAGCATCAGTCGTTTCCCCTCGACGCCCCGGACAACCTTGAATCATTTCGTGATCTCCTTGGCGACCTGCTCAATGCACTGAAACTTCTCGCCGTGCTGGGAGCCATCCCGCCAGCAGAGCTGTCGCACTGGTATCTGAGCAACCTGTTTCAAATCACATTGCAGCAGGCCCGTCCACCACTGGTTGAAGCTTACCGGAGTCAGCGCTCAGAAATGGATGAGCACTCCCCTGAAGATGCCGATATCTGTGCAAATGAAGCCAACCGCATGCTGCTGCTTCAGGTCCTTTCATTGCTCTGGTTCGACAAGCTCCCCGATGCGATTCTTCCCGAAAAAATGGAGCGGGCAATCGACTTATCGCTGCCGGAACTGCCTGAGGATCTGCGTCAACCGCTGTCACTGAAAACAACCATCAAACCACCGGCTTTGCCGCAGGAGGCCGCGGTTTCTTTCCATCACCTCCTCTTGCGATTGCGGCAACTGGCGTGGCAGCACTCCCCTGAACGGTCAAAGCGCAGTATTTTCAGTCTGAACCGGTCGTGGTATCGCAATGTTGAAGACACCAAAGTCCCGGCACCGATACAGCTCTACCCGGCAGGCTCAGTGAGTGATGACACCACTGAAATAGTCCTGTCCAACTCCCCATCACTGTTGGCCATCTCGGCGCTATTAACCGCGATAACGCAGCAACAACCAAGAACACTGCTCTTTGGTCCTCTCTTTCAACTTGAGCAAACGACTCTCCCCGCTCGGGACATCACCGCCCGGCTGATCAATCGAACAGGGATTGCCAGCAGTAACCGGCGTGAATTCACAGCCCGGCTCCGAACAGCATGGCCCAATCGCCACCTGAAAATAAAAACCGGTCAGCCCTATTGGTCCTGGGAATTAACCCACCTGCTGGGAATCTGCCACACCGGCCAAAAGGTCACGCTTGACCTGCCGGTTGAGATTCTCAATGCGCCAGAGAACCTGGATGTCTGGTCGCTGCTGTATGAAAAGTGCACCCTTGCAGAAATAGAACAGCCCGACCCGACAACTCTCCGCTTTTCCGGGAGATACAATCATCAACCACGTCACCCACTACTCGTTAAACAACAAACAGGAGGCAGAGAAATCCAGCTCGTCACCGATCCCATGCAGATGCGTGACAGGTTGCTTCTCGCCCTGCATCTGCCCGACACAATTTATAAACTGCTGGGACACGAACTTGTCTGGCCCGAAGAAGGTCGCCTCCGACAGTCCTCGTCCGGGCTGCAAATTTACCGGCAGAGCACCCTCTACCACCGGCTTCAAACCATCCTCAATCATGAGGAAACTCCGGAACCGGAACCGATGCTGTTAAAAGAGCTGGACAGGCTCAGCGAAACAAACCCGGCACAGGAGGAGCTTGACCTTGTTCTCGCCAACCTTCTCGGTTGCCCGGCTGTGGCGGATATTGTCCAGCCGGAACATTCGGCCAGTGCAAAACCGATCTCCGCCGAGATTTCGGCCAGTAAAAAATTGAAAGCAACGCTGGATCAACAACTGGAAACCCACGGTATCCCCAACTTTCCGGAACAATACCTCTACTTTCTTGAGAACCCTGAGATGAAGCACTACTCAGTGACCCTGCCACTTGAAGTGAAAAGCAGCTTCCTGGGCCAATTCGAGCTCCGGGATGCGCAAGGACAGGTGATTACAGGCTATGGGACAGAACTGGAGCAGGCGCTGTTGCTCTGCGCAGAGTCAGGGAAAGATGAGTTTGAGCTTCCCGAAGATCGTCACCAACTGGAAGAATTACTGAACTACTACCGAAAAGACCTCGATTCCCTTCATAAATACCTGAGTACTCTCTGCTACAGTCAGATCGAAAACTCAAAAACTGCCAGAAAAATCATCAAAACAACCTGGAAAAAACTTGCCCTGCCCGATCCGGTCTGGTTCAAAAAATAATTTCGCAATCGACCACACCCATCTTGACCGGTTTGAAGTGCTCTCGAAAACTGTTATAATTCCGATAGATTCTCGAACTTTTGTATCCTTGCCAACAGGAGGCTGCTATGCTGGAAATTGTTGAGAAAACGTTACTGACAGGAATCGGAGCCGTTGCCCTGACACAGAAGAAAGCCGAAGAACTGATTGATGATCTGAAAAAACGGATGAATCTCACCGAAGAAGAGGGTAAAAATCTCCTCGAGAAACTTCGCGATGCGGCAAAAGACAACCAGAAAAAGCTTGAGGAGATGGCACAGACTGAAGTTAAAAAAGCGTGCGATCGGGTCGGAGTTGTCACCGCAGAAGAGTTCACAACTCTGCAGGAAAAAGTTGAAAAGCTCGAAAAACAGTTAAAAGCGTTAGCGAAATAAATCTGACAGGATACCCCTTTGCCATTTAATCGTATCAACCGCAATATCCGGTCCCTCAAAAGATACCGGCAGGTTCTTGGTGTCCTTATCAAGTACGGATTCGGGCATATCGTTGAACAGCTCAATATCGATTATTATATTGAGCTGGGAAAGCGGATTGTCTCGCTCGGAACCGCATCACGTGAACTGGAACGCCTGACCCAGGCGGCGCGCGTCAGGCTGGTGCTGGAAGAGTTGGGACCGACGTTTATCAAACTGGGACAGCTCCTCTCAACCCGCTCAGATATCGTCCCCTCAGATATCCTTGAGGAACTGAAAAAACTTCAGGATCGGATCCCCCCCGTTCCGGGCGTCGAAATTATGGCGCAAATCCACCGTGAGCTGGGCTACCCGGTGGAAGAACTTTTTGAACAATTTGAAGAGACGCCTCTCGCCACTGCCAGCATTGCCCAGGTTCATCGTGGTATTTTGAAATCGGGTGAACACATCGTCTGCAAGGTTCGCAGACCCGGCATTGAAGAGGTCATTGAGACCGACCTTGATATCATGATGGGGCTGGCCTACCTGATCGAAAAACATCTGCCGGGAGGTGATGTTTACGACCCGGTCAGTCTGGTCAAAGAATTCCGCCGCACAATTTATCGTGAACTCGACTTCTCGCGTGAAGGGCGTACAACCGACCGCTTTGCCACGAACTTTGCCGATGATGACACAGTTCATATCCCTGAAGTCTTCTGGGACTACACCGGCAAGACAGTGATCACCCTTGAATATATTTCGGGGATAAAAATTTCACAGCTTGAAGAGCTTGAAGCTGCCGGGCTCGATCTGAAAACCATTGCCAGAAACGGTGCCGATAACTTCTTACGCCAGGTCTTCATCCACGGGCTGTTTCACGCCGATCCTCACCCCGGGAATCTCCACGTTCTTGCGGATAACACCATCTGTATCTTCGATTTTGGTATGGTCGGCCGCCTTGATGACGATCTGAAGCTTCATCTGACTGAACTGCTGCTCTGTGTGCTGCGCCGCGATGTAGATCGCCTTGTCATGCAGCTTCTCTACTCCGGCGATCTGCACGATGAATCAAATCTGAAAAACCTCAAACGGGACTTAACCGAATTTATCGATGACTACTACGATATTCTGTTGCAAGACCTTAAGGTTGGGAAACTTCTGATCGATTTTATCGATATTCTGACCGAGTACAAAATCAAATTTCCAGCCAACCTGATGCTGCTGTCACGAGCCCTGTTTGTCATGGAGGGATTGGGGAAACAGCTTGACCCCAATTTCAACATGGTTGAGCAGTTAAAACCGTTCGCGGAACAGATTATTACCGAGCGCTACTCCCCGACAAATATTGCCAAAGACGCCGCAAAAACACTCCAATCATATCAGGCACTGGGAAAGAGTCTGCCCAAGGATATCAAAGAGTTCATCAACCGGATCAATCGCAACAAATTCAAAATAGATCTGGAACACCGAGGCTTTGAGAGACTCATCAACGACCTCGACAAATCAACCAATCGCATCTCTTTCAGCATGATTATCTCTGCACTGATCGTCGGATCCTCCCTGATTATGCAGATCGACAAAGGCCCGATGCTCTTCGGCTTTCCAATACTGGGACTTCTGGGTTACTCGGTCGCCGGTTTTCTGGGGCTGGGGCTGGCAATAGCCATTTTACGATCGGGACGAATGTAACAGTACAACAATTCCACAAAAATCGCCCTTGAGTGTGTTGACTTCGGCACATAATTGGGAATTTGTGCGCATCCTTGCAACATTCCTTGACAACAAATTTTTCCGCTCAAAAAAAACATTATTATTTTCAGTATGTTATAGACAGTAAATGACATGGCAGGAATTTTGCATCATGGGTACCCACATCATGCAATTAACTCTCGGATTGGACTATAGTGAAATGATTCTTCAGCGAACCATCAAAAAAGCGGCAACGATTTCCGGTATCGGTCTCCACAGTGGCGCACGTATTACTCTGAAAATGCGTCCGGCGACTGCCAACACCGGCATCATCTTTTACCGAACCGATGGGGATCAAACAGTTGAAATAAAAGCCTGCTCCGAGAACGTTGTTGATACCCGGATGGCGACAGTCATCGGCCGTCAGGGTGTCACGATTTCGACAATTGAACACTTTATGGCTGCCCTGGCTGCTTTTGGAGTCGACAACCTGCATGTTGAGATCGATGGTCCCGAGGTTCCGGTCCTCGATGGTAGTGCCGCCCCCTTTACCCGTGAAATTCAGCAGGCAGGGATCAAAACCCTCAATCGCTGTCGAAAATTTATCGCTATTCGTAAGCCGCTTGAAATCATTGAAGGTGAAAAACGGATCAACATCATCCCGTCACGTTTTTTCAGGATTTCATTCGATATCGCTTTTGACCATCAGGCCATCTCTGTCCAGCACCATAGTGTTAAACTATCGACAGAAACTTTCTGCAAGGAGATCGCCTCTGCCCGAACTTTTGGATTTCTCCACGAAGTAGAGTACCTCAAAGCCAACGGCCTGGCCCGTGGTGGCTCGCTGGAAAATGCCGTTGTTATTGACGATAAAGGGGTCATGAACCCCGAGGGCCTCCGTTTTCAGGATGAGTTTGTCCGCCACAAAATCCTTGATGCTGTTGGTGACTTCAGCCTACTAGGCGCACCAATCCTAGGCCACATCAGAGCCTTCAAGGCGGGGCATGATTTGAATGCCAAAATGGTTAAGCTGATTGAAGAAAATCCAGAGCACTGGACGTATGTAGAATTCAGTGAGCAGGCTCTACATGAAGCGCAACGTGCCAAGGTTAAGGTTTTTGCGACAGATCTCGCGTTAAACAAGGCTTAAATCCTTAAACGATAGATGATCGATCACAGCAACCACTCCCACGTCATTGGGCCATAACTGTACTTCGGCGGCCCCTTCCGCTCCAACCTTTATCAATTTCCGCTGTTCAACACCCCGGTTTCCTATTATAATTGCCAGATGTGCATTTGGCAGGATCTCTCCTCGTCATCGACGAACAGCCTTGAGCCAAAGCAAGACAGCCACAAACTTCTTCCGCAACCAACGGTACGGAAAGGAGGTTCAGATTGAGGATCCATGTTGTCTATAAAAATGGCAAGGAAGACCAGGTAGAGCAGAAGTTTCTCGATATTCTCCTTCATCTTGGCGAGGTCCAGGAGTTTCGCCGCAGCGACCACTGGGTCAATGTCGCAGAAGATCCAATCCGGACAAAGCGGCCGCAATGCAGCTATCAGGGAGAGAACAGACGGCAGCATTGCAGTACCGAACTCGATTTTTCTCTCTGAAAAAGGGAATAGATCATGCCGCTATCACCCCGATAGCGGCTTCTTTTTTTGCATCATTTCTCCGGCTGGTTCTTCGATAAATCGGGCAGAGATTCGGGAATTTTCAGTTCAGGTGGAGGTTGAACACCGCCGCTCCGACCAGAAAAAAAGGTTTGAATGCGAGCGACAACCCACGTCACACCACGCCAGAGCTTCGGCAGAAGCCAGATCATCAGCACGATGCAAATCACCAGAAAAACGATAAACACCCAAGGGTAGTGTAGTGCCGTCAACAAGCCGGCAACCACCAGAACATCTTCAGACAGTGACGTGACCCAGTTGGTGACAGGTTCAGGAGACAGATTAATCAGAACCCGGCTCCCGGCTTTCGTTGCATGAACCCCGGCAGCAAGACCGCCACCGACGATTGCCACCGCGACCGAAACGGCCGGATCAACCTCACCAACAGCAGCGGCAGCCATCGCTGCTCCCGCCGGAATCCGGATAAAAGTGTGGAGAACATCCCACGAATTATCGACTCCGGGAACTTTATCGGCGAAAAATTCGACCAGATACATCGCCCCGGCAGCAAACAACACCAACGGATTCATCAGGATCTGTAGATCGGGGGGAAGAACCATATTTCCCGAGCTTCCCAACAATCCGAGAACCAGAATTGCAGCATACAGGTTTATACCACTCGCCCAGGCGACCCCCATACTCAGGGCGATCACTGAAACAATATGATGATACTCTTCCATAGCTAATATATCCGTTTCACGGAAGCATTACCCATCTTCAGACTCCGGGCCACCGAAAAAGACCCGGACAATTTCTTTAAACTCGGAATCAACCTGCTTGATTGTTGGAGCGATAATCTCTTCACTCAAACCGGTTTCCTCCCACGCTTTTATCTGTAATTCGGGGATTTCATTCACCAGCAGCACCTCATGACCACAAGCGTGGGCAAACACATCGGCAATGTGGACAATACAGGCTTCGGTCGAATAGTGAGCCAGGCGCGGCGAGTGATGACTGCCGATCATACGAATAAGTGCCGGTGACAACCGCCACTTCTCTGCCAGTAATTTTCCGATAATACTGTGATCGGTCTTCAGCCGATCCTGTTCGGCACGATACATCGGCAATTGTTCCTGTCGGGCTCTGAAAATTGCCCCGGAATATTGGAGCGGCATCCGGTCAAGCATCACCAACCGGCCGATATCGTGAAGTAACCCGCCAATAAAATATTTTTCGGCCGCTTTTTCACCAAGATGATCGGCAAGGATTCGGGAAAACAACCCGCAACGGATTGAATGACGCCAGAAAGAATCCATATTCAGCAGATCCGACGGAATATTCTGGAACTGCCTGATAACGGTAATTCCTAAAGTCAGAGTCGACAACTCATCCGTTCCAAGCAGCGAAACCGCCCTGGAGACAGAATCAATTTTCCCCGAAAACCCGTAGAAAGGGCTGTTAACCAGCCTTAGCAGCCGCACCGTCAAACTGGCATCTTTGCTGATAGCTTTGGCAATCTGGTGCGATGAGGAATTTGGCTGGTTCAACAGCTCAACGATATGTGAATAAATCGTCGGGGAAGAGACGATATCCACGTCCCCTTTTAATAAATGGGGGACACTTAAAGGGGGCAGTCCCTCCTGATCTTCTGCCGGCAATGCCGTATCAGAGAAGATGACAGGATCCCAGCCCTGCTGCAAACTCAGGGCAAAACGGCGGACAACATGGCGATAAAGGGTTGCGACGGGTTCCTGGTCAGAGTCGTTCAGGATAAACCGCCGCCACAAATAGCTTTCTGCCCGCTCGAAAAACTCTGCCTGCAGTTCCTGACTTTCGTTGTACTCTTCACCAAGACTCAATTCGTCGATATCGGCCTCGATAATTCCCCAGTCCTTGAGAATTTTCAGATGAGCCGCCTGAAGGGGCGCCCCGGCAGCCAGAACAAACCGTCCGGTCGGAGTATACAAATCCTCAGCGAGAACCATCCCTTCGGCTAAATCGTCAACATATACTAATGCCAAAACACGTCCCTTTTATCGAGCATTCCATCCCTGAACAGAGTCAGGAACGATAAAGGAAAAGCAAACAAAACAGATCGAACGGAAGCAATTCAAAAAAACACCCATGAGAGTATAGGCAATAAAAGCGAGGGGGGCAACTTTCCTGATGCAACAGCTGAGATAATCCCACCAGAAGAAATGCCTGCACAGCCCCTTATTGTTTTCTCTTCATATAAAATCGTGTTATTATTAACAATTCACCCTACTACGACAATATCAATAGAGAGCCATGAAAACAGAACAACACACCATCCAGAGTCTACAGGCAGATCTGGCTCAGGCAAATAGTAAAATCGCCGAACTGGAAAAAGCCCTGCAACCCTTGGTCCAGCACGACAATCTAACATACCGGATCCAGGATACTCTCCTTGAGGATATCGGGAACCTCCTCTCTCTGATTAACAGCACTGAAGATCTCATCTGGTTCGTCGACCGCAATAAGCGCATGCTATTGGCAAATGAAGCGACGATCGCCGAATTCAAGCAGGAACAGGGGATCGAGATCGAACCGGGAATGCTCACTGCCGATTTCCTCCCTGAGGATCTGGCCCACTATTACGACAAGATTTTCGAAACGGCTCTACGCGGCAAGACCCTCAGATTAAATCACACCGGCACCAACAAAAAAGAGTATTCAGCGACCATCCAGCCCGTTGAAAAAGATGGCAAAATTATCGGTGCATCTGTTTTTGCCAGAGATATCACCAAAATTCACCAGCTGCAAAAAGAGTTGCGCCAGCATGAACAGATCATTGCATCGACGCCGAACTGGGTCGCACTGCTCGACAAAGATTATAACTTCAGAATGGTCAACGATGCCTATTTAAACGCATTCAGGAAAAAACGGGAGGATCTGCTCGGGGCAAACATCCGCTCCCTGCTGGGAGAAAGGCACTTTAAAAAACACACAGAACCTCATCTGATAAAGGCGTTCAACGGAGAAATTGTCTACTTTGATGTCTGGATAAACTTACCGGACAAGAGCAGACGATTCATGTCGGTCACCTACCATCCTCTCCACAGTCAGAAATCGAAACCCCAGTACATCGCGGTTAACGCCCAGGATATTACGGCATTAAAAAAAGCCGAGGGTGATCGGCAGAAAATCTTTGAATTTTCACTGGATATGCTGTGTGTTCTCGATTTTGCTGGTCGTTTCGAGGAGATAAATCCTGCCTGGAGCAGAACTCTGGGCTGGCAGATGGAGGAACTGAAAGGACAGTCGTGGCTTGACATCGTTATCCCCGAAGATCGGGACGACAGCATCAATATCAGCAAGCGACTGTCTAAAGGGGAAAGTATCGTTGGTTTTGAAAATCGCTGCCGCTGTAAAAATGGCTCCTTCAAGTGGCTGGCGTGGAGTTCCTATCCCGATCTCAAACAGCAGCAGATCTTCTCTGCGGTCAGAGACATTACCAATCGTAAACAGATGGAAGAAGAACTGCTCCAGCTCGCGACGACCGATCCCCTCACAGGTGCCAGCAACAGACGACATTTTATTGAACGTGCATCGACTGAACTGAAACGCAGCCGCCGCTACGGTTCCCAGATGGCGATTATCATGCTCGACATCGACCATTTCAAGCAGGTGAACGATAACTACGGCCACAGTATCGGTGATGAAGTTCTTAAACGGCTTGTCAACTGCTGCCAGCAGGAGTTGAGATCGAGTGACATCTTCGGTCGGTTCGGGGGAGAAGAATTCGCCATTATTCTGGTTGAAACCGACCAGCAGAAAACCTCACGAACCTGTGAGCGCCTGATTGAGCAGATCTCAAAACTGAAAATCCGGACACCGCGAGGGCAGATCAGCGTGACAGTCAGCATCG
>CAZQFI010000182.1:0-3650 GCA_964592545.1 uncultured Geobacteraceae bacterium | reverse complement strand
GTATTGCTTGTCGCTGATAACACCTTTACCGATATACGCGATCCGGGCATTAAGAATATTCTTTGAATCGACAACATTGTAGGGTGAAACATCGGCCGCACGAATAATCCCGCTGAGTTTGACAATCTGCATCTCGTTATTCACTGTGACAGTCTTGTTCCCTTCGATCCGTAAATTTCCATTGGGGAGAACTTCAATCACCTGCGTTGTCAGTGTCGCTGCGAGGTTTTCTTTCCGCTTGGTTTTACCGCCACCCTCAAAATCGTTTTCGGCAGCGGCCTTGATCAGAGAGGCATTATTGATGGCATCATTCCCAATCTGGCCAATATATTTTTCCAGCCCGAGGAAGTTATCAATACCGGCCGACATGCTACTTTTGCGATCGGTCTCCGTTGTTGCCTCTTTGCTGGCACTGGCATTTTCAATAATCATGACCGTGATAATGTCACCGACGGTACGCCCCTTCATATCGATAAACATGCCACCACGAGTCCCCGACCAGAGCGACCCGGCACTTGGTTGCGGGACCGGCTGACTGACCGCTTCGATAACCGGCTCAACTTCCATCAGATCCGCCTGTGGAGCAGGGTTTATACAGCCACTCAACAGCACAACAATTGCGATTAGCAGTAACAAGTTTTTAGCCATTTTAAAACTCCACCGAGACCAACCCATGTTCGACCACCTGACAGATAATCTCTTTATGAGAGGTGCTATTGATGACCCGGATATCCTCGCCGGCACACCCATCCTGCTTCGCCTCCCCGGCTGCCGTCAGGATGAGTCCGTTGCGTTGCGCCTGAATCACCACCCGTTCACCCCGTTTAATGATGGGTGGAAATTCGACCTGCTTGCGCTGGAGAGGCTCTCCCAGTCGGACCGACCGCTTCAGGCGCTTGCCGATCACATCATCAAGGGCAAAGACCGGGTTTTTCAGCCGGGTAATATCCTGATATCGCAATTCAACATAGCTGTCATCAAGGACTGTCCCCCGGCGTAACGACTCGGTACAGACAGCAACTTCCGCCAGCGCTTCCAATTCAACCCGGATGGTATGATTACTGGCAATCTGCCCGTTGACACGGGTCAACAAGGTCATCCGGCGGCTGCCGATGACCCCCGGCCGGGCCGGAACAACCTGATGCGTCACCCGCCCTGCCGGAACCCGATATGCTTTAGGCAGCGAAAGCGACTTGAAGCGCAGGTCAATGCGGGGAAGTAACGCCGACTGTTTTGCCAGATAGGTCTCCAGAACCTGCTCCATTGTCTGCTGATTGATCAGCTGGGTTTTGGCAGCGGGAGATTGCTGACCGGCACCACACACGACAAACGGGATCGCGAGAAACAGTAATAGACAAAGGAATTTTTTCATCATTCCCCCTTTAACGAATCAGTTGAGTTGTCATCTGCAACATCTCGTCAGCGGTTTTGATGGCCTTGGAATTCACTTCATAGGCCCGCTGACCGGCAATCATATTGACCATCTCTTCCATAATGTTGACGTTCGAGCCTTCAAGAAAACCCTGAGACAACATTCCGAATCCTTCTTCTCCCGGAGTTCCCGAAAGGGGGTTCCCTGTGGTGGGAGTCTCCGCATAGAGGTTTCTCCCCAGACTTTTTAATCCCGAAGGGTTGCCAAAGCGGATCAGTTCAATATTACCGACCTCTGTCGGGGTGTCTTCGCCATCGAGCATGACATCGACCGTGCCGTTTTTCCCGATGGTAATGGATGTTGACCCTTCCGGAATAACAATCTCCGGAGTCAACGGATAACCGTCAGAGGTCACCAACTTGCCGGTGCTGTCTTTTTTGAAAGCACCGGAACGGGTATAGGCTTCATTGCCATCGGGAAGTGTCACCTGAAAAAAGCCCTGTCCCTCAATGGCCAGATCGAGCTCATTCTCCGTCTGCTGGAAATCTCCGGTGGTAAAAATTTTCTGCACCGACGCAACCCGGGATCCCAGTCCAACCTGAATACCGGTCGGAACTTCACCACCATCAACACCGGTGCCGGCGGCACGGCTGGTCTGATAAAGGATATCCTGAAAATCGGCCCGACTTTTTTTAAATCCCGAGCTGTTGACGTTAGCCAGGTTATTCGCGATAACATCCATATTAACCTGTTGCGATTGCATCCCCGTTGCAGCGGTCCAAAGTGCTCTAATCATTTTTATCTCCTTCTTTATCGGTGCAATTCACACCATAAATCACTACTGAATTAACCCCAGTTCGGCCGCTTTTCCATCCATATCGCTATAGATTTTCAAGGCTTTCTGGGTCGCTTCAAATGCCCGCAGATTTGAGGTCATCCGAACCATGGCTTTCATCATGTCGATATTTGATGCTTCCAGGTTTTTCTGCACCAGCTGTGGATTGGGATGGGTCTCCGGCTCAACACCGTTCCGCGATTTGTACATTTCACCCCCGGCCCGATACAGAACCGATGTATCGGTAAACTGAAATAAACCGACCTGACCAATCTTGGTCTCTCCCGCCCAGATCGACCCGTCACTGCTGATATCAACATCAGAAGTGGGGAGAATAATTTCGTCACCGTTCGCCGACATCACAGGAAGGCCACTGCCGTCAACCAGCCTGCCATCCCCGTCCATTTGAAAATCGCCCTTGCGGGTGTAGCCGAAACTGCCATCATCCCGCTGAATCTTGAAAAAACCGTCCCCGTTAATTGCCAGATCGAGGGGATCACCGCTGAACTCGATATGGCCGGGGGTAAAATCGATTTCCGGAGCCGTCAGGTGGCTGTAGTTGGTTGCGTTGGAGGCCAACCCCGATGTTGCTTCCCCCAGTTGCGCCTCAAATGTCACCATCCCTTTTTTATATCCGGGAGTCTTTGCTGCAGCGAGATGTTCACTGATATTTCCCAGCATCTGCATCCGTGCGACTGCTCCCGAAATTGCGCCATATTTACCACTCGACATTTTTCATTCTCCACGTTGTCTGCTGTGATCTTGTCGACATCTTTACTGCGAATCTTTACTGCTATCCCTGAACCTGCCGCCGTAACTGCGACAATTTTAATAACTGCTCGACTTCAGCCGGAGCCATCTTCAGGGCTGCAGCAATCCCTTCGGTATCAATACCCTGATCGGCAAGAGACGCAGCGTACTGATACTTCTCGGATGATGAGCGTGGAACCTCGACAACCCTCTGTTCCCGCTCCACCCGATCAAGGTGACTGGAAAAATCTGCGTTGACCTCCGGCTGTTGCGATTGTTGCGAAAGTTCCTGGCGTAAATCATTAAGCTCACGACCCAATCGGCGGGAAACGTTGAACTGCCACAGCACCAATAACAGCGCCAGAAACGCAATCGATCCGACCAACAGAATGGATAGCTGCCCGCTCATCATCAGCCCACTCCGTGAAGCGCGTTGATGCTGCGCCGCATCTTGATCTTCAATTTACTTAAAGCCTGGCTGTGGAGCTGCGAAATCCGCCCCTCGGAGAGCTCAAGTACCTCTGAAATCTCCTTTTGCGATAACTCTTCGTAATAAAGGAGGGCAATCACCAGACGCTCTTTTTCAGACAGAAGTTCCAGATACCCTGCCAGCTCACTGGTCAACTCGTTTGCTTCCATCCGCTCCTGAACACTGGCCTGACCAACGTCTTCAAGGTTATCGATAAATGTTTT
>CAZQFI010000181.1:0-2661 GCA_964592545.1 uncultured Geobacteraceae bacterium | reverse complement strand
CTGTTCTCGCCGAAATCAAAACTGCAGGGATTGATCGTGCTGTGGTGGTATCGATGTACCCTCATTATACGGGGGCAACGACCGGGAGCAGTATCAACGATTTTAAACAGGCGGCTGCAAAGGTTCATCCCGCTCTCGATTATCAGCTGATTGAAGAGTGGCACGACTGGCCGGCCTATCTTGACTCTCTCGCCAACCGGGTCAATGAGGGGCTTGATCGTTTTCACGATCTGATGCGTGATGAAGTACAGATCCTCTTTTCCGCCCACGCTTTACCCCAGAAGTTTATCGACCGGGGTGATCCCTATCGTGATCACGTCGCGGCAACCGTCAGGGGGGTCATGGCGCGGGTCGGCTCATACGACTGGTCAATTGCTTATCAGAGCCGCAGCGGGCCGGTTAAATGGATGGAGCCGGGAACCGAAGAGGCACTCCACAAACTGGCTGAAGAGGGGCACCGTGCCCTGTTGGTGGTGCCGATCTCTTTTGTCTCCGATCATATAGAAACACTTGAAGAGATCGACATCCAGTACCACAATCTTGCCGTCAGCCTCGGTATCGTCAATTTTGTCCGCGCACCGTCATTGAATGATCATGACGATTTTCTTGATGCCCTGGCAGCATTGGTCGCAGACCGTTGCCCCACCATTGTTTAACTCGTTGACTCTTCGGTTATGTCAGGCAACTTTTCGATATTGCTCGGGGGAATATCCTGTCCAGCGTTTAAACGATCTGGAGAATGTGCTCAGGTCGGAAAAACCCAGTAAAAAAGCGACTTCTGTCAATTCAAACTGGTGATTTTTGACATATTGCAGGGCAATCTCCCGACGACTTTTGTCGAGAAGTGAAGTGAATGACTGCCCCTCCTCGCGCAGCTGTCGCTGCAACGATCTGCTGCTCACAGCAAGCTGATCTGCAACAGCTTCTACACTGATATTTCCCGAAGGGAGGTGCTCAATAATAATAGATTGAACCTTTTTACTCAGATTTGTGTCATCAAGATCATTCAGATATTGACTCATGATCTGATCGTTCAGCGTTGCCAGTTCCTTGTTGCCGCTGAGCAGATTCTGGTCGGCAATCTCCAGGGACAGGGTTAAACTGCTGGTCGGTGCATTGAGAGTAACGGGGGAGCGGAAAAAGTCAGAATAACGTTTCAGACAGTCCCGGTTGTTGTGTTTAAAGCTCACCGAGACCGGGGCGAAAGGCTGCTGATAATTTCCCCGGAGAACGCTCAGAATCAGGGCGAGTGCCGCATCTTCACGATGGATTGGGAGGGGTTCCCAGTCTTTATAGATAAAATTGAACGTCAGCGTTTTATTGACATGATCTTCGATCAGTTCGCCGGCATTGACACTGGAAATGATGCCGAAAAAACGGGCAATACGCTCCAGAGTCATGCGCAGGCTTGAGCTTGCCAGCATGGCGTAGCCAAGGGTTCCCAGAAAAGAGGGGTGCCAACTGGTTGCCGCGGCGAGTCCGAAACAGGGATCTTCAATCAACTGTGCCGTCTTTTCCCACAGTTTTGCCACCTTGTCTTTATTGTACCTTGCTCCGGGGATACGCATTTTTTCGATATCAAGCCCGGCCTGCTTAAACACAGCCGCAGGATCTTTGTTGTAACTCTCCAGAATATTCCAGAGAATCATCTGGGTACTCGCCAGTTTTGTTAAATACATCCGCCTCACCACGATTGAAATAATTTAATAAGTATAAATTAGCACTTTTGGCGCGAAATGCCAAGCATTTTGGCGCGAAATGTCAAGCGCACCCGCCATTTTTCATTTATAGTCCGAAAATACAACAAAATGTGAGCTGACAGGGCGCATAAGGTTGCCCCTTTTGCTTGCGAGATGACAGGAAATGATGATGCTGAAGATATTACCGTGTTTAGATTCGGACGACATGGCTGCCGCTCGAAAGAGAGAGCTTGATATCCCTTACGACATCGCAGCTGAACTGGGCCAATCGGCAGTAGAAGCCGCCGAGCAGGGCTACTACAAACAGCCAAATGGGGTTCACATCGATTGGCTGAATTCTGTACAGGCCGCCTGTTCCAGAAAAGTGAGTATTCCACCCACTGCGGTTCTTCCGGCAGTTGACTCCCCCGGTTTTGCAGAAACATGTGTGCAGGTCACCAATGAAACGACTCTTGGTGCAGCGCGGCGACTTGCAGATCGTGGGCTGAAACCGCTGGCGTTAAACTTTGCCAACGGGACACACCCGGGGGGAGGTTTTTTAACCGGGGCTTTGGCCCAGGAGGAAGCCCTTTGTCGCTCCAGCGCTTTGTATCAGACACTGCTTGGCGACCCGATGTATCAGGCTCACCTTAATCGGCCCCGTCCCGATTCGACCGCGTGGGCAATCTACTCTCCCGATGTGCCAATTTTTCGGGCCGATGATGGCAGTGTTCTGGAGCAGCCCTGGCTGTTGAGCTTTATCACCTGTGCCGCTCCCTATGCTCCCATGATCGATCAGCCGGAGTCGGGTGATCTGTTGCAGCAGCGCATCCACCGGGTGTTTGAGATTGCCCAGGCTTATGGTTATACCGCTCTGATTCTCGGAGCGTGGGGCTGCGGTGCATTTTATAACGATACCGCCCGGACGGCCCGTGATTTTAGAACGGCATTGGAAACAGAATTTGAGGGCGCGTTCTCCGAT
>CAZQFI010000180.1:0-2645 GCA_964592545.1 uncultured Geobacteraceae bacterium | reverse complement strand
CATGAAACAACTTGGGCTTGAAGTTACAGTCGTCGAAATGCAGCCCCATGTGCTGTTGATGACGATGGACGATGATTTTGCCGAAACGATTGAGGCCCACATTATTGATCAGGGCGTCACCGTCATCAATAATGCCCGGGTAACAGCATTTGAAGGGCAAGGTGGCTGTGTTTCGGGTGTAACCCTTGACGATGAAAGGGTTCTGCCTGCCGATTTTGTTATCGTTTCGGTTGGCGTTAAGCCCAATATTGCCCTGGCGGAAAAAGCGGGGCTGGAGACATCACGCTTGGGTATCTGCACCAATGAATACCTTGAGACCTCGGCACACAACATCTACGCATCGGGTGATTGTGCCGAAAAAAAATCGTTTATTACCGGCAATCCGAGTATGGGGGAATTTGGAACCAATGCCGTGTTCATGTCGAAAGTGGTTGCTGCGAATATCCTCGGTAAAAAAACCACCTTTCCCGGGATCATCAATGCCAATGCCTCAAGTGCATTTGAATACACTTTCGGTTCAGCTGGTCTGATCGCCAAAATGGCAGAGCGGGAAAAACTTGATTACGTTGTCGGCGAATCGGATGTTATGGACATGTATCCGATGATGGATGGAATGAGCATTATCAAAACCAAGCTGGTCTTTGATAGATCAACCCGTAAATTAATCGGGGGGTCGGTTTTGCGTAAAGGTCACTGTGTTGCTGCGAATGTCGATTTTATTTCATTTGCCATCCAGATGGGGGCAACCATCGAAGATATTCTGAAATACCAGTATGCAACGCACCCCGAACTGGCGGCAAAACCCTCCGATAACACCTATATGTTTGCCGCTCAGGATGCATTGAAAAAGCTGTAACTATTCCGTAGATTGTTGCCTGCGGGAGGGCTGCAGACCCGCCCGCAGGCATAAAAACCTCACTCAGGATGTTATAGGGGCCGCAATCGTATAGGTATTCTTCCCCTGTTCTTTCGCCTGGTACATGGCCCGGTCAGCGCTCTTCAACAACTGGTCAGAACTGGTTCCATGGGTTGGAAAAACGCTGATTCCGATGCTGGCTCCAACCACAACCTCCCCTTTTATCAGCATAAACGGCACCTCAAATGCTTTAAGGATCTGTTGTGCCAGAACCTCTGCTCCATTTTTTCCGGCAACCTCCGAAAGGAGAATGATAAATTCATCGCCACCCAGCCGCGCCACGGTATCTGAAGCGCGGCAACAGTCCTTCATCTTCTCCCCGGCGGCAATCAGCAATTCATCCCCGGCGGCGTGTCCCAGGGAATCGTTAACTGCTTTGAAACCATCCAGATCGATATACAGCAGAGCACATAACCGATCGTAACGGGTTGCCAAATGGAGTGCCTGATGGAGGCGGTCAAAGAATAATGTCCGGTTCGGTAACCCGGTCAATCCATCAAAGTGGGCCATCGTGACCAGTTGTTCCTGTGAGAGCTTCCGCTTAACCAGCATATCGGCCAGGGGCCATAAACCAAAGACTCCGAACAGAAACAACATCCCCCCCAGACCCAACAAATCACTTTTCAACTCTGCCAGACTGGCCGCCAACGATTCAGACGAAAGAAACGTGACACTTTTCCAGTAATATTCATCCGACGCGATAATTTGAGAACTCGAACCATAAGCGTTAGCCGTACCGGTACTTGAAACGACATCGGAATCCAGAGGGGTAACCGTTGTGTAAACGTAGATGCCCTCTGATGTCGAAATTTTACCCGAAAAGCTCGTTTTGATCTGCTCCCAGACATCGCGATGGAGAACAGCGAAGCTGATATCACGACGATCGTCAAACATGAAGCTCCACTCTTTGGCGTGATCGGGATGCAACAACCAGTAACCGTTGCGGTTGAGTAACATCGTCGCACCCCCGACACCCGAATTTATTTCGAGAAAGAAATTGAGCAGATCCTGTCCCAGATAATTGATCAGAATCAGCCCCCGTTTGACACCCTGCTGATCGAAAACCGGTGTCGCAAAACGAATCATCGGCTTATAGGGAATTTCGACCGCTCCATGCTCAATATTTAAATCAAAAGGAGAGACGAAGACCTCCCCCTCCCCCAACTTAATGGCATCCCTGAAATAGTAGCGGTTTTGTTTTGATTGCAGTTCATGCTGAGAAACAGAAAGTGGCTGACCACCATCATAGTTAATCCGGACAACCTCCATTCCCCGATCGTCAAGATAACGAACCTGCTCATAATTTTTCTTGTGGCGTGAAAAAGTGAGGTATTCACGGTTCAGCAGTACCAGATTTTTAGCTGAGGGGTTGTCAAGGTAGGTTTCGAGAGTTTCCTCTTTTGCCAGAAACTGAAGGTCACTGACGATCATGGAAAAATGGGTGTGGGCCATTTTTCGCTGCAGCAGCAGGGAGTGTTCAACTTTTTCGATCAGACCCTGTTCGTGACTGCCAACCTGCATCAGGTAGTAAACCTGCAGAACCCCCCACAGGGTAACCCCCGAAAGAAACAGGAACATCAAAAACAACAGCAGTGTTTTCTTTTTATATCCTGTCGTCTTCTGCATAGGCAACACGCTGGCGTCGATCGATTAAAAGAAAATCTCAGAGTTCATTAGTATATATTAAAATTAAAATGATTACAAGGAGCAAATATTAGAGGTTTCTATT
>CAZQFI010000179.1:0-4631 GCA_964592545.1 uncultured Geobacteraceae bacterium | reverse complement strand
AGTGCTGTCCGGGTCTGTTTCAGCTCGCTGGCGATGAACAGGTAGATTTTTTCGGTACAGAAGCCGACGCTGCTGTAGACATAACCGAGTGATTCGAGCTGTTGCGGCCGGTAGCCGACCTCTTCTTCAAGCTCCCGTGTGACGCACATGGCGCCATCTTCCCCCGGTTCCAGCCGACCGGCCGGGATTTCGTAAATGTAATCCTGTGCCGCGGGGCGGAACTGACGGATCAGCAGCAGTTTCCCGTCGGGGAGAATCGGCAGGGCGGCGGCTCCGCCGGGATGTTGCACAATCTCAAAGCCCGATTCTTTTTTATTCGGCATCCGGTGAGTCTCACGTGCCAGATCAAGGATGCGACCGTGATAGACGATCTCTTCTGTCAGTTTGCTCAAAGTTCACTGTCCTTTCTTGGGGAAACAGTTCTGAATCGATGGTAAATTGATTCTCAATAAAGGCGTTCGTGGAGAAAGCGCTGGAGCGCGGCATGATCGCCACGATGTTTACACGGCCATTCCGGTCCTTCACGCTCGACCAGCCAGGTGTCGACCAGATAGGTCTGCATCCCGACAGCGCTGGCAGCCAGATCGTGGCTGGTATCGTTGCCCACCATCAGACAGTTTTCGGGGGCGATTCCCAGGTGCTCGGCGACGTCACTGAAGTACCCCGCCTGCGGTTTGCAGTAGCGGCTGTTTTCGTAACTGGTCAGAAGACAGAAATCGCCCTCTCTCAGTCCGCCCCATTCGAGGCGTGCCTGAATCATAAATTTCGGGAAGACCGGATTGGTCGCCAGGACCAGCGGCGCTCCTGTCGGCAGACATTCCTGGATAATCTGCTGTGCCAGTGGAATAGCATGAACCATCGACTGTAGCCCGGCGATCCCATTATTTTTAAAACGGTTCAAACTTGTTTGCAGCGTGTCTTTGGAAACGGCAAGTTCTTCCTCCATCCAGCGGCAGATCCGCTCTTCGTTGGTCTGCGTTCCATCACCTTCGATATTAATCAGATCGCGGATCGACTGAAGTAACGTCTTGATAAATATCTCCGTCTGTTCCGGTTCAACACAGTAAGCGGCCAGCCCCTGCAGATATTTGGGGATAAATTCTGACATGTGAACCCGCAGCAGGGTTCCGTCAAGATCGAAAAGGATCGCTTTAATCGGCGGGCTTTGCTCTGGTGAGGACATAATAAGTTCCTGCGAAACTTGACTGTTGTGTCAATGGACGTTAAAAGTTGAATGAATTATCAATCTGTTATCGGGAAATAGCAATGGATGAGTTTAGAACTGAAGTCAAGGAATTGCAAATCGGTCAGAAAATTCGGGATCTCAGACAGAAACAGCGGATGACGCTGCAAGATCTGTCGGAGGCGACTGAGTTGTCGAAACCGCTGTTGTCGCAGGTCGAAAATGATCAGGTGATTCCGCCGCTGGCGACACTGCTGCGGATTGCCAAGGCGTTCAAGGTGCCGCTGCAGGCTTTTTTTGAAGAGGAAGATAATCAGCAGAAATGTCTGGTTGTCCGGGCTGACGATGCCGAGCGGATGAATCGTCAACCAAGTCACGGTGGTGCTCCACAGCCTTATTTTTATCACTCCCTGGCTTACGGGAAAAAACATAAACACATGGAACCGTTTCTGGTCGAGTTTGATCCCGCTCAGACCGATCAGGCTCAACCGGTTCGCCATCCGGGAGAGGAATTTTTCTACATTCTCGAAGGGCAGGTTGAGCTGACCCACGGTACGGACACCTATATTTTGAATCCCGGGGATTCGGTCTACTGGGACTCCAATGAACCCCATCGACTGCGGGCCCTGGGGACTCAGGTCGCTCACGGTATTGCAGTTCTTTACCCGCGTAATTAAGGGGCGACAGCAACAAGGTTAGCGATTTTCTGTTACGCTTGAAATTATCCTATGACCTGTCGGGGGTGATTTATTCACCGCTTCAGGTTTTTAGTAAACTCAAAATTGATCAGGAGGTTGTCATGGCAAAAGTGGGTGTTATTCTTGCTGGCTGCGGTGTTTACGATGGCAGCGAAATTCACGAGGCGGTTGTCAGTCTGTTGGCACTTGACCGTGCCGGTGTCGAGATCGTCTGCATGGCTCCCAATGTGGAGCAGGCGGTCGTGAATCACCTGAACGGGAACGATGTTGCCGGTGAGACACGCAATGTCCTGCAGGAGGCGGCACGAATTGCGCGGGGTGAAATTGCCGATATTGCCACCGTTAAAGGGGACGATCTTGATGCCCTGCTGATCCCCGGTGGATTTGGCGCGGCAAAAAATCTCTGTGACTTTGCTTTCAAGGGCCCCGAATGTGAAGCCAACCCGGAAGTCGCGCGGTTGATCCGTGAGATTGTCTCGGCCGGGAAACCCCTGGCTGCGTTGTGTATTGCTCCGGCGCTGGTGGCCAAGGTTCTCGGTGCCGATCAGTTGAATCCTCAGGTGACAATTGGGACCGATGAGGAGACAGCCGGGGCGATCACTGCGATGGGGGCAACCCACATTGCCTGTCCCGTTGTCGATTATGTTTTTGATGAGAAGAACACGTTGTTCACAACTCCGGCCTACATGTTGGCCGGCAGTATCGGTGAAGCTGCTGAAGGGATTGAAAAGACGATCAAAGCGTTCGTGGCTGCAATCGATTAATTTTTTTTTACCGAGTCGTACAGTTTTTTATTGCAGAAAATTTTAAATATAACTATTATAGTCATGAATTAAAACGATAACGAACTTTCACTTAATTATTTAAACAAAATGGAGATTTAAAATGGAAAAATATGTTTGTGTTGTCTGTGGTTATATCTATGATCCCGAAGAGGGCGACCCCGATAACGGTGTCGAGCCGGGAACCAGTTTTGAAGATATTGCTGAAGATTGGCTTTGTCCGCTTTGCGGCGTTGGTAAATCCGATTTTGAACCCGCATAAATCCCGACCGGGATTGTGTTGAATATGAGGCCCGATTGTTTTTAGACAATCGGGCCTTTTTTCGTCGCGAAATTTCTGTTAAATCGGTACTATTCGTCTCCTCTTCCGATTTTTTTGCCGATGATTCGGGATGTCAACACCATGCAAGACAATTATATTCGCAAACCTGAGTGGTTAAAGGTCAAGTTTCCTGCGGGCGAAAACTATACACGTATCGATCGCTACCATCGTCTTCACGGACTCCACTCGGTATGCCGCAGTGCTGCCTGCCCCAATCAGGGAGAGTGTTGGAGCCAGGGGACGGCAACTTTTATGATTCTTGGGAGTATCTGCAGCCGCCATTGCCATTTCTGTAACGTCGCCAGTGGTCAACTTGCCCCTCCCGATCCGGCTGAACCGGCCAATGTCGCCAAAGCCATTGTTGAGCTGGAACTCAAGCATGCCGTTATCACCACCGTGACCCGCGATGACCTGGCTGATGGCGGGGCAAGCCAGTTTGTCTCCCTGATTCGCGAGATCCGGCAGCGGACCGATGACTGCCGGATTGAGCTGCTGATCTCCGATCTGCAGGGGAACTGGGCGGCCCTTGCCGAGATCCTTGCGGAGCACCCCGACATTCTGGGGCACAATGTCGAGACAGTCCCGCGCCTCTATGCGCTGGTACGTCCCGAAGCCGAGTACTCTCGTTCTCTCGAACTGCTGGCTGAAGTTCATCGTGTTGATCCGGCAATTGTCACCAAGTCGGGTTTGATGCTGGGGATGGGTGAAACGGAAGATGAGGTTCTGCAGGTGATGGCTGATCTGCGTCAACACCATTGTCAGTTGCTGACTCTCGGTCAGTATCTGGCTCCGACCCGCCACCATTATCCGGTAAAGCGTTATGTCACTCCCGAAGAGTTTGATGCCTATGCGGACAAGGGGTTGGCGATGGGGTTTGATCACGTAGAAGCGGGGCCGCTGGTGCGTTCATCGTACCACGCGGAAGAACAATACGATGCCAGCAGGAGAGGTGACAATGGATAATTTTACCTTGG
Organism: uncultured Geobacteraceae bacterium; assembly: GCA_964592545.1. Lineage (GTDB taxonomy): Bacteria > Desulfobacterota > Desulfuromonadia > Desulfuromonadales > Geopsychrobacteraceae > Desulfuromusa. The sequence goes on along the minus strand of CAZQFI010000179.1, from coordinate 672 downwards.
TTCGTCCGGAACATTTAAATCATCATGGGTACCTGTTTGGCGGTTTTTTACTGAAATGGGTTGATGAAAATGCCTGGATGGCGGCATCGCGTGAATATTCGGGATGTAATCTGGTGACGATCGCCATGGATGCCTGCCGCTTCAAAGTGCGGGTCGAAAACGGTTCAATCCTCCGTTTCCGGACCGAAAAGGTGAAGCAGGGGCGGACGTCGATCACCTATAATGTTGAGGTATTTGCCGATGCTCCCGGGGCATCGTCCGAGAAAGAGGTTTTCAGTACCTCGGTCACCTTTGTCCATCTGGATGAGAAAGGGTGTCCGTGCAGATTTTCAGGAGAGAGCAAATGAGCGATAACGTTTATGATCTGATTGTTGTCGGCGCCGGTCCCGGTGGTTATGTTGCGGCAATTCGTGCAGCAGAGCTCGGGTTGACGGTTGCCGTCGTCGAAAAGCGGGCAACCCTCGGCGGTGTCTGCCTGAATGAGGGGTGTATCCCGAGCAAAGCGTTGCTGGAATCGAGCGAAAAGTTTGCCAGCCTTTCCCACGATTATGCCGACCACGGGATTGATGTTGCCGGCATTCACCTTGATCTTGGCCGGCTGATGGCGCGCAAGGAAGCGATTATTGCCAAACTGACGGGCGGCATTGCCGGACTGTTCAAAAAAAACAGGAT
>CAZQFI010000178.1:0-5899 GCA_964592545.1 uncultured Geobacteraceae bacterium | reverse complement strand
CATTGGATTTCATCCAGGCAGATTAATTTATCAGAATGCTGGTTGAAAAATAGCTCTGCTGCCTGCAACTTTGCTAGATCATTAGGATTTTCCAGATCTAAATAGATGGCATCTTTCACCTCAGTAATGATTTTTTGTGCCAGCGTCGATTTTCCACATTGCCGTGGGCCAAGGACCGCGACTGCAGGGAACTCGCGCAAGCACTCCTTCAGCTCTGCTTCAATATTTCTATGGATGTATGAAGTTTGCATATTGCAAGACTATCACTTAAATTGCACAGTTGTAAAGGGGCAATTGTCTTCGATTCCGATTGTTATAGATAGGCTCTATTGCACTTATTAACATCGCTGGCCTGCGTTATCATGACTTTCCCTGTATATTGTTCTCTAACAAAAAAGGGTACTTCCTTTTGGAAGTACCCTTTTTGTTTTCTCGAAAGTGGCAACCGATCAACCGCTCCCGTAGGAGTGGAGTCCCGACAGAACAAGGTTGACGCCGAGATAGCAGAACAGGGTCGCAGCAAAGCCGATGACCGATAGCCATGCGGCGCGCCGGCCGACCCAGCCGCGGGTGAAACGGGCGTGGAGGAATGCGGCGTAGAGGAACCAGACGATCAGGCTCCAGGTCTCCTTCGGGTCCCAGCTCCAGTAGGTTCCCCAGGCGTAGTAGGCCCATGCGGCACCGGTGACAATCCCCAGTGTCAGCAGCGGAAAGCCAACCATAATGGCCTTGTAGTTCATATCATCAAGAACCTTGGTCGGCGGGAACATCCCCAGAATTCCACCCATCGGTTTATCACCCTGATGTCTCTCTTCTTTGCCGATTTTCATCAGATACATAATTGAAACACCGAAAGCGACGGCAAATCCGGCGTAACCGAGGAAGCAGGTAATGACGTGGTAGGTCAGCCAGTTACTCTGCAGCGCCGGGACCAGCGGATCGATATCTGAGTGGAGGCTCATCTGTGCCCAGAGCATGCTGAACAGGGCAATCGGCAGAACAAATGCGCCGATAGTCCGCTGTTTATATTTCCAGTCCATGATCAGGTAGATCAGCAGGATCGACCACGAAAAAAAGACGACCGATTCGTAAAGGTTGGTCAGTGGTGCCCGACCATCTTCACCGAGGATCTGATACGATTCGTACCAGCGCATCCCCAGTGCGGCTGTTTCAATAAGAAAGCCTGCCAGTGAAGTCAGGGTTGCAACGAGTGCTATGGTCTTATTTTTTGTCGCAATGTAGGCGAAGAATAGAACCATCGCCGCAAAATAAGCAATTGTTGTGAAATTGAATAATTGTCCGCTATCCATGAATTATCCCTCCTTCTGTGGGGATTCGTTTTTAATTGCTGCTTCAATCTTTTGTTGCAGATCATCAAATACCAAAGAAAATCCCGGTTGATTCCGATGAGCATTGCCGGCGATTTTAACTTTGGTCTTTTTGCCCTCTTCTTCAATACAGACCCAGATTCTTTTGTGGGAGAAGAAGAATGCGGTCAATGAGCCGAAAACGATCAGGAAACAACCGGCCCAGACGATGTTGACGCCGGGATCTTTGGAGACCTGCAGCCCGGTATACTGTGGCTGTTCAAAGCCGAGGAGGGCAAAGCTGAAAGTGCCGCCCCGTTTGACATCAAATTGCGGATAGTTCTGCCAGACGACCACCGGTGCGCCGTGTTTACCGTCGGGGGTGTTGACATACAGTTGCATTGCCGGGCCAAAATTCCGATCACTTTCGGTGAAATTGGTGACAACGAACGAATATCCACCGGGCAGCTGCACTTCTCTCCCCTGATGGGCTTTCAGATCCAGAATTTTGCCGCTGCTGTTTTCGGTCACCCGCACCTTGAAAAATGCACTGCCTGCCGAACCATAGCTCGACTGGTAGAATTTGATCCCCTTGTAGGTCAGAGGATCGTTGACTTCAATCCGTTTGCGGACAACTTCTACTCCGTTGTCGATGATGACCAGGTCGCTGTTGTAGTCTTTTGGGCGCATGCTGTTGGGGTAGTAGCTGATATCAAAGTCGTCACAGCGGACGGTAAAGCCGAGATCGATGGAGCCGACACCGTTCATCAGCCGAACCTGGTCGATGGCGCTTCCTTCCACGATATTGACAAACGCCTTGTACCCCCAGACGTTGCCGATAACCGCTCCGGCCATGATGATCAGGATCGCGACGTGGGTGACGTATGCCCCGAAGCGGGAGTAGATCCCTTTCTGGGCAAATAAATAGAGTTTCTCATCCTGCTCGGTCAGAACCGGCTTGGAAAACTCCTTTTTCAGCACGGCAGAAACCTTTTCAGCAACATCCTGCCTGGGAAGTTTACAGCTGAATTCTGCCCGGTTAGCCGAGCCTTTAAAAATTGCAGAGCTGGCGACGAGCACCGGTTCTTTGACAAATTTCCACGCGCGGGGGAAATTTTTGATGGAACAGCAGATCAGGTTGATACTGAAAATCGCCAGAATCCCGATAAACCAGTATGAATGGTACATATCGGTGAACTGCAATTTACGGAACAGTTCGTAGTTCGCCTGACCATATTCGCGAATATAGTCGGCCGCCGGGGCATTCTGCTGAATCACTGTTCCGATAATTGAGGTGACGGCCAGCAGCAGCACCAGAATAATCGCCAGTTTCAGAGAACAGAGAAAGTCCCAGATACGGTCTGTTAGTGGTTTGTTTTTTTCAGCCAAAATATTCTCCTTGTTTGTATCGCCTGTCTTAATAGATGACAGATTTGGTCAATATAGCCAGTGAGCCCGGCTGACGTCAACCGCTGATATTCAAGGGATACCGTACCTTCACTTTGGTTGATCTCACCGGTGGCAGGGGCAGATCAGGTCGGCACCCGAAGGGGAGAATTTTAATGCAGAAGAATAACGGTTTTCAGTTCAGAAAGGGATCGAAGTGGTGATTCCGGAGGTCTGATTTGTGAAAGGAACCGGTGCGGCACCGCATAGGTTTGTTTGAGCGGGCTGCCGGCTTTCAGTTGCGGTGTCTGGGTCTGTGACTCATGGATCAGCAGATGCGAAGCGCTCTGTTGAGTATGATAGCCGGGGCTGTCAAGATCACGCTTGACCGGTGTGGAGCGGTGACAGGCGTTACTCTGACAGCAGGGTTCAATCTCTGTGTGTTCTATGTCCAGATGGCAACGATCGACCCGGACTTCGGGATGATAGATAGAACCATCGTGAAGGGTGTGACTGTAGGCGGCTTGCAGACCGATCCACAACAGCAGCAGGACTGTCAGTCCAAAAATCAAGCGAAAATTATGGGTTGAATAACGTGCTGTCACGATAGTCCTTCTGGAAACTTGATAAAAACGCTGCAAGTATATCCCGATCGCCAATTTGTCTGCAAGCCGAATACCATCTGTCTGAGTTTAAAGATCAACCTCTTTGAGTTTCTCCAGAACCTCTTTCTGCTCAGGGGTTAAGCTGGTCGGGACGGTCACCTCGATCACCGCATAGAGATCGCCGGCCGGTTTTTTCCCTGCTGCCGCCACGCCATATCCCCGTAATCTGATCTTTTGACCGGGCTGCATCCCGGCCGGGACTTTCACCCGCTTCGGGGTGTCGAGGGTTGGAACTTCTATCGTTGTCCCCAGACAGATGCCGCTATAGGGAATCTCCGCTTTGACCAGCAAGTCGGAACCGTCGCGGGTAAAAACCGGATCGGGCTCAATATCAATCTGCAGATAGAGATCGCCCGGTGCGCCGCCGGAAGGGTGGCTTCCCCCCTTGCCCGCAATGCGCAACTTCCGCCCTTTTTCGATTCCCGGTGGGATGCGCACCTTGATTTGCTCAACTTTGTTATTGTCGCCGCGATAGTCAATGCGTCTCTCACCCCCCTGGACTGCCAGTCGGAAGGGGATCGTGATTTGCATCGAATAGTCCTGCCCTTTTGCCGGCTGCCGGGGAGCCCGTCCCCGTCCTCCCCCGCCAAACAGTTGACTGAAGATATCTTCGCCCCCACCGAAACTGCCGAAGATATCCCCCACATTCATGTTGCGGAAGATATCCTCCTGGCTGAAACGCTGATGGAAACCGGCATCACCATACTGGTCGTACTGCTGACGTTTTTCACTGTCGGACAGGACCGCATAGGCCTCGGTAATTTTTTTGAACTGCTCCTCCGCCTGCTGGTCATCCGGGTTTTTGTCGGGGTGATATTTCTGCGCCAGCTTGCGGTACGCTTTTTTTATTGTCGCGGCATCGGCTTTCCGGTCAACGCCGAGAACTGAATAGTAGTCTGTTGCCATGATTGAACTCCTTATGAACATTATTTGACCCGACGCGGCTGAGTCGTGATAGAACAGCAAAATCGGGTCAATCTCCTAGTATAAGAGTCGTTTTGTGCAGCGTCAAGTCACGGCCCGATACAAATTCCGCCAACTTGACGTTGCTCTGCCGACAAGCTACGATGGCGCCGCTTATCCATCCCACTTTTCTCTGTTTTCAGGAGCTCTCAATGACCCGAATCGCGATTATCGGTGCCGGAATTTCCGGCCTTGCAACGGCCTATGCCATTGAACAACAGGCGGCACAGCATGGCTATGAGGTCGAAACTGTCGTCGTCGAGAAAGAATCGCGCCCCGGCGGAAAAATTCTGTCTATCCGGGATAACGGTTACCTGTGTGAGTGGGGCCCCAACGGATTTCTCGATAATAAGCCGATGACTCTCGATCTGTGTCGGCAATTGCAGATTGACCGGCAGTTGTTACGCTCAGATGACAATGCCCGCAAGCGGTTCATCTATTCGGGGGAAGTCCTGCATCAGATGCCGGAGAACGGCCCCGCTTTTCTCAAGTCAAAACTGATTTCCTGGCCGGGGAAATTCCGCCTGGCTGCTGAGCTGGTGATCCCTAAAAAAACGGGCGATACCGATGAGACCCTTGCCGATTTCGGGCGGCGCCGGCTGGGGAGTGAAGCGCTTGAAAAGCTGATTTCACCGATGGTGTCGGGAATCTTTGCCGGGGACCCCGAAACAATGAGTTTGAAGAGTTGTTTCCCGCGGATTTATGAGCTTGAGCAACAGTATGGCGGCCTGATCAAGGCCATGTTGAAACTGGCAAAAAAGAAACGTGAGGAGATTAAGGCGGGCAAGGCCGTTGCCAGTGCCGCCGGGCCGGGAGGGGTATTGACATCGTTTCGCGGGGGAATTCAGGAGCTGACCGACGGGGTTGCTTCGGCCCTGTCGGGCAAAGTTCTCACGGGCAGCGGTGTGATGAAAATTGTGCCGAAGGGGGACGGCTTTCTCCTTGATCTTGAAGATGGGCAGCAGCTTGACGTTGAGATCGTTGTGACCGCTGCACCGGCTTACGCCGTCGCGGACATGCTGGATGAGGTCAACGACAAGAGTTCGGCGATTCTGCGTCAGACACCGTATGCGACGATGAACGTTATCTGCTTCGGTTATGACCGCGATCAGATCAATTTTGATCTCAATGGCTTCGGCTATCTGATTCCCAAAGCTGAAGGGCGCGATACCCTTGGAACCTTGTGGGATTCGAGTATTTTCGAAAACCGTGCTCCCGAAGGCAAGGTGCTGCTCCGTTCGATGATGGGGGGTGCCGCCAATCCGGCTGCTATCGATTTCTCGAAAGATGAAGTGAAAGCGCGGACCATGACAGATCTGAAGAAGATTATGGGGATTGACTGTGAACCCGAATTTGTTCAGATCTTCCGTCACCGTTACGCAATTCCCCAGTATACCTGTGGTCATGCCGTGCGGGTCCAGGCACTTGAGGAGTCACTCAGTGCTCTTCCCAACCTGATTCTCACCGGGAATGCGTTCTATGGCGTCGGCTTGAACGATTGTGTCAATGCCGCCAATCAGGCCGCAGCCAAGGTTGTTAAACGTCTGGATGGGCGAAAATAGCCTGGTTGCTGCTTCC
>CAZQFI010000177.1:0-10475 GCA_964592545.1 uncultured Geobacteraceae bacterium | reverse complement strand
ACCGGGAAAACGCGGGCAACCTGTTTTTACCGTAAATTTGAGTTGCCGCAGGAACGGCTGATTCATATCGGTTGATCGGTTCTTAAATTATATTTTTTTCAAAAGCGGAAGGTTTGTCACCTTCCGCTTTTTTCTTTTCTTCGACTCTGATACTCTCAACAATTCGATTCAGATTGAAGTTCAGGAGTAATTATGGAAGAGAATCAGACCCACCGCTTACCACCACAAAACCTTGAAGCCGAAATGTCGGTTCTTGGCGGCGTTCTCCTCGAAAATGAGGCGTTGAACCGCGCCCTGGAATATTTAATGACTCCCGATTTTTATCGGGAGAGTCACCGAAAGATTTTCAATGCGTTGATTCAGCTCAGTGAAAAAGGTGAGCCTGCCGATCTGGTGACCTTGACGGCGGTCTTGAAAGATCGCGGTGAGCTTGAAGATGTCGGTGGCAGCACCTATCTGGCCACTCTGGTTGATTATGTCCCGACTGCAGCCAATATCAGTTACTATTGTAAGCTGGTTAAAGAAAAGTCGGTCGCCCGGAAACTGATTGAAGCCTCAACCGAAATTGTCACCCGTGGTTACGAAGGGGGTGACATGGAGGAGATCCTTGATCAGGCCGAAAAGGCGATCTTTGAAATCTCTGAAAACCGGATTCGTCCCTCCTATTATCCGGTGCGCGACATTCTGAAAGATACGTTCAAGTCGATTGAGCTTCTTTACGAACGCAAGGAACTGGTCACCGGGGTTCCAACCGGCTATACCGATCTCGATAAGATGACGGCGGGGTTGCAGCCGAGTGATCTGATTATCGTTGCGGGTCGACCATCGATGGGAAAGACGGCGTTCGCCCTTAATATTATTGAATATGCGACGGCCCATGCCGATAATTCTGTTCCGGCGGTGATTTTCTCTCTGGAGATGAGTAAAGAGCAGTTGGTTCAACGGATGCTCTGTTCGCTGGCGAAAGTGGATGCCGGGCGGTTGCGAACCGGCCATCTGGGGGAATCGGACTGGCCGAAATTGACGATGGCTGCCGGGCAGCTGAACGAAACCCAGATTTTTATCGATGATACTCCGGCGATTTCGGTTCTTGAGCTACGGTCCAAGGCGCGGCGTTTGAAAGCAGAACACGGTCTTGGGTTGATTATTGTTGATTACCTGCAGCTGATGCGGGGGAGTAATCCGGAAAGTCGCCAGCAGGAAATTTCCGAAATCTCCCGGTCGCTCAAAGCGCTGGCAAAAGAGCTGGAACTTCCCGTTGTTGCCCTGTCCCAGCTCAATCGTTCTCTCGAAAGCCGCACCGATAAGCGTCCGATGATGGCTGACCTGCGTGAATCGGGAGCGATTGAGCAGGATGCCGACGTCATCATGTTTGTCTATCGCGAGGCGGTCTATTGTGAAGATTGTAAGAGCCGTGATAAAACTTGTGAAAAAGGGCATGATAAAGATGCTGAAATTATCATCGGCAAGCAACGGAACGGTCCGATCGGAACGGTTCACCTGACTTTCCGCGGTGAGTTTACCCGATTTGAAAATCAGGCCAAACGGGATGATGGTTATTAGGCGGATGTTGTTGTGTCTGCTGTTGGGAGTGGAATGAAAAATATATTTTTACTGTTGCTGATGATCCTGCTGCCGGGTTATGCCGGGGCGGCTGCTCCATCACTAATCGATGGGGAAGTGCATATTCTCGATTTCAATCAGAGTGGTGATCCGCTGGAGCAGCTTTTCAGTGTGATGGATGCCGCCGACGTGCGTGGTGCCTGGGTGATGGGGGTGCCGTTACAAAAAGTGTGGCAGGAACATGCACCGCAGCGACCACGTGCCTACGAGTCTGATGATGCTCCCGTCTATTATTACAGTGCTACCGATATTATTGTCGCCAACCGTATTATGGCACTCCCTTCGGAGCAGCGAGAGCGCCTTTACCCGTTTATCTGTGGTTTTAATCCGACCGATCGCAATGCTGTAAATCATATCCGCCTCATGCTGGAGATGTATCCGGGGTTGTGGAGCGGGATTGGCGAAATCCTGACCCGTCATGACGCTCTTACCCGCCTGACCTATGGGGAGACGGCGCGTGCCGATCATCCTGCCCTGGATGACGTTTACAAGCTGGCTGCGGCCCGTTGCCTGCCGGTGCTGCTGCACAGTAATATCACCAGCAATCGTGAACCCGACTTTATCTATCTTGGCGAAGTGGAACGGGCTGTTGCGGCCCACCCCGAGACGATGTTCATCTGGGCTCATGCCGGCTGTGCTGCCAACATTGAACGGCGCCAGCATCTTGAGGGATTGGACGTCGAAGTGGCGCGATTATTGGAGCACTACCCAAATCTCTCCATTATGTTGTCGTGGACGCTGGTGAGTTCTTATCTGCTAGATGGGGACGGCTTGCCGCAACCGGAATGGCTTGAACTGGTCAGCCGTTATCCGCAGCGTTTTATGGTTGGGAGTGATATCGTCGGGCGTTTTGAAAAACTTCCGGCGGCGCTGGATAAAGTAAAAACGTTTCTCTCTTCTTTGCCTCCGGAGGTTGCGGAACAGGTTGGTTCCGGCAATGCGTTGCGTATGACCGAGGCACGTTGCCTGTGCACTGAGAGCCCTTCAGTTGCAAACCGGGATGATCAAAAATAGCGTGTTCCCCGATAACGAAATTGTCGTACGAAGTTGCGTCCGGGCTTTTTTTATCCTCCCCGTTTCACCTCAATATCCAGAAGTTTAATTTTTTTCCTCAGGGTATTGCGATTGATCCCCAGAATATCCGCCGTTTTGATCTGATTGCCGCGAGTTTTTTGCAGCACAATATTGATCAGGGGGCGTTCAACCTGATGGAGAACCATGTCGTAGAGGGTGTTCATTTCCTGCAGGTTCATTTGGGCCAGAGAGTTTTCAAGCTTCTGTGCAACCAGCGCTTCGAGGGATTCATCGGGATGATTTCCCCTTTTATCTCCCCGCAGATCGGGAAAATCGGCAGGGGTCAGGACTTGATTGGGGGAGAGGAGAGCTGCCCGCATGATGGTATTTTCCAGTTCTCTGACATTCCCCGGCCAGTGATGTTCTCTGAACAGTTCCAACGTCTCCGGGCTGCACTCGATGGGGTCGATCCCCAGATCCTGCTGCGATTTTTTGAGGAAAAAACTGACCAGCGCCGGGATATCATCGACCCGTTCCCGCAGCGCCGGTAACTTGATCGGAACAACGTTGAGACGATAGAAGAGATCTTCACGGAACTTTTTCTCCTCAACGAGTTGTGTGATGTCCTGATTGGTCGCTGCGACAATTCTAACGTCAACTTTAAGTGTCTGGCTGCCACCGGTCCGGGTGATCTCTTTTTCCTGTAAGACCCGCAACAGTTTGACCTGCAACTCCAGCGGCATATCGCCAATTTCATCGAGAAACAGGGTTCCCCCGTCGGCTTGTTCAAATTTTCCGGTTTTCCGCTCGGTTGCCCCGGTAAACGCTCCCCGTTCATGACCAAACAGCTCCGATTCGAGCAGCTCATGGGGGATTGCGGCACAATTGAGGGCGATAAACGGTTTTCCCAGCCGCTGGCTGTTGATATGGATTGCTCTGGCAACCAGCTCTTTTCCGGTACCACTTTCTCCGGTAATCAAAATGGTGACATCTGATGCGGCAACCCGCCCGAGAATTTTATAGATTTCCTGCATCGGCTGGCTGTCACCGATGATTGAACGGCCCAGGCTGTATTGATCCTGCAACTCTTCTTTGAGTTGATCGATCTTTCCCGTTAACTCTGCCGCTTTTTCGGCTTTGAGGATGATTGCATCGAGAGCTGTGAGGTCGAAGGGCTTGGTGAGGTAATCGTAAGCGCCGTTTTTCATCGCTGTGACGGCATGTTCCATTGTCGCTTCGGCCGTCATGATGACAATCAGCATGTCGGGATATTCGGCTCGAAACTGTTTGAGCAGTTCCAGTCCATGAATCCCCGGCATTTTGATATCAAGAACAGCAAGGTCGTAACGATTATTCTGGACGAGGGTTCTGGCCTGCAGACCATCCTCGGCCAGATCGACGATAAATCCCTGCTTTTTCAATGCTTTTGATAGAACCCAGCGGATGCTTTCTTCATCGTCAGCAACAAGGATGCGTTGTATAGCCATAATCTTACTTTCCTTTGCTCTGTGATTTTTCCTGATCGTGGTTATAGAGCGGCAGAGAAACCTTGACCCGGGTTCCCCCTTCCGGGCGATCGATCAATTGCAGCTGCCCCCCATGATCGGTCACAATTTTTTGACAGATCGGCAATCCCAGTCCGTTGCCGCCCGTTTTGGTTGTATAAAAAGGGGTGAAAATCTTTTCCCGATCACTTTCCGGAATGCCCGGTCCCTGATCGCTGATAGAAATCTCGACCATCGGCGTCGGGCGGCTGCCGGGAAGGCTCAGGTGATATTCGGTATCAATTCCGGTCTGGACAAGGATTTCGCTGTTATCGGGGGTTGCTTCGCAGCCGTTTTTGATCAGATTGAGAAAAAGGCTGGTCAGTAGATCGCGATCGCCTCTGATATCGGGGATGCTGGGATCGAGCTGCCAGCGGAAACGGATGCCACGCTCTGCCGCAGAATTTTTCTGCAGTTTGACAATTTCATCGAGGATTTGCCCGATGTTGATTTTTTCGTGTTGTGATTTGCGCGGTCGCGACAGGTTGAGCAGCTCTTCGATAATCCGGTTGACCCGTTCTGCTTCACGGACAATCAGGCGGGTGTATTCCTGAAGTTCGTCGTTGCCGGCAAGCTCCATCTGCAGAAGTTGAGCAGACCCTTTAATGCCACCGAGGGGATTTTTGATTTCGTGCGCCAGCCCTGCAGCCATTGTCTCGATCATTGCCAGTTGGTCTGCATGGCGTTCCGCCCCTTCGAGGGAGCGAACCCGAGTCAGATCGTGCAGGACAATGACTGCTCCCTGCTGGGGTTCTTCGAGAGGAAAAATCGGAGATGCTGTAATGGTGACCTGCCGCTGCTGTGATGTGACAGTTTTCAATGTGACCGTTTCGTGGCTGGAGATTGAACGCCCTTCTGCAAGGGCGACTTTGGCCAGGTGGCAGAGTGTTGTCTGGGATTTAAAACAACTGAAAAGATTGCAACCGAGGATCTGTTTTTCCGAAATCCCCATGTAATTCTGTGCGGTAGCGTTGAAAAAGACGACAATTCCCGATTGATCGACAGCGATAACAGCATTGGCAATATTTTCGAGAATCTGTCGGTACTGATTTTGTAGTCGTTGCTGTGAAGGAGTCATGCCGCCTCAATCTGATCAAAAAAATCTCTGGTCAACTCAATGACCTGTTCCAGGGTTGCTGTTTTCTGCAGCGCAACCCGGTAGTGGCTGGCGCCACTGAGCCCGCGAACGTACCAGCATAAATGTTTGCGCATCTCCAGCAGGGTTTTCTTTTCGCCGAACTGTTCTAGGTTGAACTCAAGATGCTGTCGCATCACTTTAAAACGGTCATGAAGTGACGGTTGACTGACAGGTTTTCCCTCGAGCAACTCCAGAATCTGACTGATCAACCACGGGTTTCCGTAGCCTCCCCGGCCAATCATAATCGCGTCACACTTGGTCTCCCGGAGCATCGCTACACCATCTTCCGGAGTAAAAATATCGCCACTTCCAAACACTGGTATATTCAGGGTCGATTTGAGTTCGGCAATCTGATTCCAACATGATTTTCCGGAGAACCCCTGGCTCCGCGTTCGAGGATGAAGGGTGATCGCATCAACTCCCTCATTTTCAGCAACTCGACCAACATCAAGAAAATTGACTGAACTCTCATCCCATCCGGAGCGGATTTTTATTGTCAGTGGGCCGGAGTAAATTTTTCGGACTGCCGAAAGAATTTTTGCGACCTGTAACGGAGTCTGGAGCAACGCACTCCCGGCACCACTGCGAACGACTTTTTTTACCGGACAACCCATATTAATGTCGAGAAGCGCCCCGTCATCCATAATGAGCTCTGCTGCCTGTGAAAGAACCTGTGGATCGTCTCCAAACAGCTGAATCCCCAGAGGAAATTCATCTCTGTGAGACACGAGAAGCTCGCGGGTTCTGCGTCCGTCACGAATCAACCCGTTGGCGCTGACCATTTCTGTGAAAACCAGTCCCGCGCCAAACGATTTCATGATCCTGCGGTAGGGAAGGCTGGTTATTCCTGCCATTGGTGCGAGGATGACCCGATTATCAATGTCGAGAGAATTTATTTTTAATTTTTTCTGCATAATAAATAGGCATTTTAGATGATGATCCGTTTTCAGCGCAAGGAGAAAAAATAACCATTTTTGTCACCTAAACCACATAGCTTATGTGGGTATAATGATTTGGATACAGTATACAATTTACAGCTTGACAAGGGGAAAGTGAGTTGTTAGAACAATATTTGTGAATTTAGGCGAAGGAAGGTTTATGGATGCATATATATGAGTTCATCATTTTATCCATCTTTCGTCGAATGTGGTCTGTATAAGAAGCTGTTCGTTCAGATTTTTGTACACTTTTTATAAGTCTTCCGCCTGGCGGGAACTTTTCTTTTTTTTGGCCCACATGGGCATCGTAAAGTCGTTACTAACAACCACAAAAGGAGAGAGAGTATGTCAACAACACTGAAAAAGGTTTTAGCTGAAAAAATTGCAGAGCATCGTCCTCGCACAACCAAGTTGGTTAAAGAGTACGGTGATGTTGTCCTCGGCGAAGCAACAATCGGTCAGGCAATTGGTGGTGCTCGTGGGATTAAGTGCCTGGTTACTGATATCTCTTATCTCGATCCAATGGAAGGTATCCGCTTCCGTGGCATGACCATCCCTGAGACTTTCGCAGCCCTGCCCAAAGTTCCCGGTAGTGACTATCCCTACGTTGAGGGTTTCTGGTATCTGCTGATGACCGGTGATGTTCCGACTATGGAGCAGACTCTTGAGGTTGTCGAAGACTGGAAGAGCCGTTCACAGATTCCTGCTTATGTTATCGACGTTCTGCGTGCACTGCCCCGTGACAGCCATCCAATGGTTCTGTTCTCATCTGCAATCCTCGCTATGCAGCGTGATTCCATCTTCTCCAACAACTATGCCGCTGGTAAATTCAACAAGATGACCTGTTGGGAAGATATGTATGAGGATGCCACCAACCTGATGGCAAAACTCGCTCCGATCGGTGCTTACATCTATCGTATGAAGTACAAAGGCGATACCCACATTGCAGCTGATCCTGATCTCGATATGGGTGGTAACTTCGCTCACATGATCGGCCAGGGCGACGACTACAAAGACGTTGCACGGATGTACTTCATCCTTCACTCTGACCATGAGTCCGGAAACGTTTCGGCTCACACCACTCACCTTGTTGCTTCCGCTCTGTCCGATGCCTACTATGCATACAGTGCCGGTATCAACGGCCTGGCCGGTCCTCTCCACGGCCTGGCAAACGAAGAAGTTCTCCGCTGGACCCAGAACTTCATGCAGCAGCTTGGTGGCGAAGTTCCAACCAAAGAGAAGCTCAAAGAAGCTCTCTGGGCAACTCTCAACAGCGGTCAGGTTATCCCGGGTTACGGTCATGCCGTTCTGCGTAAGACCGACCCACGTTACACCTCACAGCGCGAGTTCTGCCTCAAGACTGAAGGTCTCAAAGACTATCCATTGTTCAAACTCGTTTCGATGATCTACGAAACCGCTCCTGAGGTCCTCACCGAGCATGGTAAAGCTAAAAACCCATGGCCAAACGTTGATGCCCAGTCCGGCGTTATCCAGTGGTACTATGGCGTTACCGAGTACGAGTACTACACTGTTCTGTTCGGTATCGGCCGTGCCCTCGGTTGTCTGCCCAACATCACTTGGGACCGTGCTCTCGGTTACGCTATTGAGCGTCCCAAGTCTGTTACCACTGCAATGCTCGAAGAAGCAGCTGGTATCAAGTAAGATTTCTGATTATTGCAGTTGTTATAAGGGAGACCCTGTCGGGTCTCCCTTTTTTTGTCGGAATTATTTGATTTTTTCCGGGCCGATGTATTATAGAGTCCGCTGGGGATTTTACCGATTGTCGGATGTAAAGGAGCACAGAGGTATGAAACACACGTTGCTTGTTGTTAGCGTTTTTCTTCTTTTTATCAGTAGTTTGACCGGTTGTGCAACCAATACAACCCATGAGAATACCAAAAAAGGGGCAGGAATCGGCGCACTTGTCGGTGCCGCGACCGGGGCACTGATTGGTTATCACAACGACCATTCGGGTGGCGCTCTTCGTGGGGCTTTGATTGGTGCTGCCGCCGGCGGAGCTATTGGTGCCGGTGCCGGCGCCTACATGGACAAGCAGCAAACTGAATTTGAACAGCAGCTGGCGGCGGAGCGGGCGCAGCATCAGATCGAGATTGAGCGACAACAGAATGAGATTCTGAAGTTGACGATGAACAGTGAAGTCTCTTTCGATTTCAATTCGGCAACAATAAAAGCAACGTTCAGGTCTCCACTTAATAAAATTGCCGATATCATGACCCGCTACCCGCAGACCCAGATTGTTGTTGTCGGGCATACTGATAATGTTGGTTCCGAGAAGTACAACCTTGAACTGTCATTGCGTCGCGCGGATGCCGTCGCAAATTATCTGATTCTGCACGGGGTAGAAAGGTCCCGGATGGGGACAGAAGGGCATGGTGAGATGGAGCCAATTGCCAGTAATGATACAGCTGAGGGGCGATCACAAAATCGGCGGGTCGAAATATTTGTTGTGCCGGATAAGGATGCGGGACTTTA
Source organism: uncultured Geobacteraceae bacterium (assembly GCA_964592545.1). Lineage (GTDB taxonomy): Bacteria > Desulfobacterota > Desulfuromonadia > Desulfuromonadales > Geopsychrobacteraceae > Desulfuromusa. The sequence continues at coordinate 1,725 of CAZQFI010000177.1, read as the reverse complement.
GGATTTCAGGGTGACTCTCAATGAATGAAGAAAGCCGGGATCGCTTGTCAGGTGATCCCGGCTTTTTATCAGGTTTCGTCTTCCGGTGTTTCTTTTACTTCCGGCGGCTCCGGTGCGGGAGCGGGGGCCTTTTGGTGAATATGTTTTTCTTTCTCTTTGCGAGTTGCGTAAATCAGTAACTTCTTATCGGTGTACGATTCCACCTCTCCGGCAAAAGACTCAATCTTGAAATAATCGTGAATCTTTTGTGGAGCGTCCATGAAGAATTTATTGAGCTCCTGGACTTTTGAACGGTTCAGCCCGGCCGTTTTTGTCCACTCCTGAAAATCGTGCATTTTGGAGATGATTTTTGTCTCCTGTAGAATCAACTCTGAATCATCGATCATTTTCCGCCACTCATCTTCGGTAAACGCTTTAATGTGGGTCGGGTTGCGCATCTTTTCCATCGTCTGGAAAAACTCGGCAATTTCAGGATCGGATGGCATCAGCGTATCAATGATAATCATCCTTCCGCCACGCCGTAAGACGCGGTGAAATTCCCGCAGCGCCTGCGGAACATCGGGAAAATGGTGCGGTGCGATCCGACAGGAGAGAAGGGTAAATGATCCTGCCGGAAACGGGAGGTCTTCAGCATCAGCTTCACGGAAAATGACATTGTCAACACGACCTTTTTCAGCAACATGCTCCTGAGCTTTTTTGAGCATCTGCATCGTCAGGTCGGAGGCGACAACCTGTCTGACCATCGGCGCAAAAAAGAGCGCCATATGCCCACCGCCACAGGCAACATCGAGCATGTTGTCGTCGTGAGACGGGTTGAGCAGCCGGGCCGCTTCTTCAAGGTCCTCCCCGCCGGAAAAATGTGTTGCTTCAACATAGGCAACGGCGGTTCTACCAAACTGCTCACGAATTCTGTTTTTAAATTTGCTGTCCATTCCGGCTCCTTCTACGATTATCCCTGCCATTATAGCATTGAACTTGACGGTTTTGTAAATATTTGCCCGCCACTATTTTTGTGATCTCTCTTGGCGTGGTGCCGAGACTCGGGTACACTCTGTTAAGCTATCTATTTAAGTAAGGAATTGACGATTATATGGAAAAGTATCTGGTTGGTCCCGAAACCGTCCGAATGGTGAAGCTGGGGCATCCCTGGGTCATTGCCGATCGCTACACAAAAAAATGGCCGGCTGGCAAAGCCGGTATGGTGATCAGTCTGGTCGATGAGAAGAACACCCCTCTGGCTTCAGCACTGTACGATCCTCAAGATCGAATTGTCGCCCGCATCCTCCAGCCTGGGAAATTTCAATTGACCCGTGAGTGGCTTGAGCAAAAACTACTGCAGGCGAAACGACTGCGGCAGCATGCCCAGCTCGAAGAGACGGATGCATATCGCTGGCTCAACGGTGAAGGGGATGGCCTGCCGGGTATAACTGTCGATCGCTACGGTGACTATCTGATGCTGCAACTCTATACCCCGGCATGGGATGTTCACCTCGATAAATTGACGGCTGCATTACAGAGTGTTTTTCAGCCCCGGGGGATTTACCGCAAACTGCGCCCTCAGGAGACCCGTGCCCTCGAAGCGCGGAAAAAGAGCAAAGAGTACAGTCGCCTGATTGCCGGGACGGCGGCACCGGTACCGTTGGAGGTTGTCGAGAATGGGCTGAAATATCTGGTTGACCTTCGTGAGGGATTAAATACCGGATTGTTTCCCGATCAGCGCCGCAA
>CAZQFI010000176.1:0-5515 GCA_964592545.1 uncultured Geobacteraceae bacterium | reverse complement strand
CGCTAATCAACACTCGATTCTGCGCAATATTAAACACAAAAAAGGTTGCCGATCTCTCGGCAACCTTTTTTATGACAAACTCCCGAGATCACCCCGTCTAAACCCCTTGCCCCCGGCCGAGCATTTCAGCCGCATCCATCACCACCATAAAGGCATCAGGATCATTTTCACGGATAATATCACGCAACAGAGTGATTCGCCGCGCTTCAACTGTTACAAAAATCAGAGTCTTTTCTTGATCCTTATACAAACCGGTGCCGGTTAAAATCGTTCCCTGCTGTCCAAGCCTGTCGATAATAGCCTGACTGAGTTGCTCAACCCGACTGGTCGCAATATGGACAACCTTTTCCGACAATGTTCCCGTCAGAATCATATCGATACATTTAGCCGTCGCGTAGATACTGATCATGCTCCACAGCGCCCGCTCGATATCCTGAAAGACAAATCCCGATGCAATAATGATAAAAACATCGAAGGCCAGAATAACCTGCCCCGGCCGATAGTGACTGCGTGATGCCACCAGCCGGGCAATAACCGTCGTGCCACCGGCGGAAGCATTGCCACGCAGAATCAGCCCAACCCCGATACCGATTCCAATACCACCATACAACGTCGCCAGCAGGGTATCGTGGCTGAGCGGTTGCAGGTGGAGGATCTCTGATGACAGATCAACCAGTAGCGATGTCAAAAAAATCGCAGCAACAGAACGGAGTGCAAATGCTTTCCCGAGCATCCGCCCGCCGATCAGCAGTAACGGCAGATTGATCAGCAGCATCAGACTGCCAATGGGGAGATCTATCAGATAATTCAGCAGAATCGCCATGCCGGGAGTTCCGCCCGTCGCGATTTTGTTTGGCGCCAGAAAAAGGACTATCCCCAGCGCCAGTATAACTGACCCTGCTGCGATATAAAGACCATTGCGAATTTCTGAAGAGAGATTCATCTTAATTCCGAAAATATTGCCGACTATTTGAGACCATCGATAACAGCGGAAACTTCATCACGGATGTGTTTAGCCGCAGCACTCTTTTCAAGGCGCAGAAACTGTTGGAAACAGTCAAGAGCCTCTTCGGTCCGATCCTGATCAAGACAGATATACCCCAAGGTCAAATATCCCAACACCAATCCGGCATCGATCTCGAGACTCTTCCGGCAAAGCTCCTCGGCTTTTTCAAGATCTCCGCTGTCATAATACAGGTCCCCCAAACTCAATAATGGTTGCGGATCTTCGGGATCACATTCAATAGCTTTCAGAAAACACTCTTTTGCTTCGCCCGATTTATCCTGCGCAAGAAGGATATCGCCAAGAGCATTATGGGCAAACGGTGACTGTGGATCAATGTCCAGAGCATGACGACACGATTTCTCGGCAGCAGTCAGGTCACCTTCATTGACCTGGGCAATTGCCAGGCTCACCCACGCATCGGCATCACCGGGATCGACATCGATAATCTTCTGATACGTTTCCAGCGCTTTTTTGCTGTTTGCCTCTTCGAGATAGAGGTCAGCCAGAGAAAAGAGCAGATCAATATTGTCGGGTTCAAGGGTCAACCCGGCGGCCAGACTCTTGTGGGCCTTTGCGAGAGACCCGTTCTCGATTTGAGCATCGGCCAGAAGGCACCAGATTTCAGCATTTTTTTCAAGATCAAGGGCCTGCTGATAGCAGCGTAAAGCAGTTTTTATGTCTCCCTGTTCCTGGGCCTTCATCCCGTCATCCAAAATATCGTCGATCGACATCTCTGACTCTCCTGAACCTTTTTCTGTGTTTATTGACAACTCCCTGCCGGCTCTTTATAGTCGCTGGCATGAGAGCCCTATTTCTGGCAGACGCCCATCTGCGCCAACCACAAGATAAAAATTATCAACTGTTACTCAATTTTCTCGACCGGCAGCGTGATGTTGACGCCCTGTTCCTGCTTGGCGACATTTTTGAGTTCTGGATCGGTTATAAACATCTGGTGTTCACCCCGTATATTCCGCTGCTGGAAAAACTGCGCCAACTGTCGAACAGGGGGACAAAACTCTACTTTGTCGAGGGGAACCACGATTTCAACATCGGTCCCTACTTTACCGAGACACTTCATTGCACCGTCATCCCGAACCAACAGCAGATCAACTGGGACGGCAAGACCATTCTCGTCAGCCATGGTGATCTCCTCAAGGCCGACAAAAAATATCAGCGCCTCCGGTCGTTCTGGCGAAGCTGGCCCGTTCGGGCGTTGTCACGGATTGTCCATCCTGATCTGGTGTGGGCATTTGCCATGTGGCTGTGCAACAAGAGCCCCAAGAACAATCCCGAAAACCACCATTACGATCCGAGCCCCTATCTACTCCCTTTCGCCGAACGAAGCAACAGCGATATCGCTATTTGTGGTCATTTTCACCATCCTCTCGAACTGGAACACCAGGACACGCACGTTATCGCGCTGGGTGACTGGATCAGTCAGTTCTCATACGCTGAAATGATCGACGGGGAAATCAAACTAAGACAGTATCAACCTTAACTGACTACACGTCAGCCAGATTCGTTTCGGCTTCATCACGGCTGCGAACAACGAGATCTTTCAGAGTGATCGTGGCAAAATTTTCACTGATCAGCCCCACGAGTTGCTGATGTGTCTCGAGAGCAATCAGCGTTTGTGGATGGGGATGGAGATGCAGTGGTTTTTCGCCAAATTCCCCCATTTTCTGAAAAATTACCGATAACTGCAAATCCTCGGCTGAGCGTCCCAGCTGGTACTGACAGTGCCCGGAGAGGGTACATATCTCGGTAACAAAACCAAGTTTAAGCAGGATCTGCATAATACTGCGGCAGAGCCGGGGGGGGATAAACAGATACTTGGCCAGTTGTTCGTTGCTCAGTGGACGCTCACCACACGAAAATCGGTCGGCCAGTGTCACAAGAATTGCCAGAGCAACCTGTTCAAAACTGTTGCGGCTCACCTCGGAACCACGGAGATCCCGGCCACTGGTCCGCAAATTCTGTTTTGCATAGCAGACACCAAGGCCAAACAGGACAATCAACCACGACAGATAAACCCAGATCATAAAAATCGGCAGGGCCGCCATCGTCCCGTAGATTGCGTTGTAACGCCCGACACCGACCTGAAAATGGACGTAACCGACCTGAGCGAACTGCCACAGCGTCCCTCCGACAACCCCGCCGATGAAAGCGGCACGCCATTCAACCTTGATGTTCGACATAAAAACATAAAGTCCGGTAAATGCCAGCCACATGAAAACAAAGGGCGCAAATTTAAATGCATAGAAGATCAATGTTCCGACCATCTGCATCTCCATCAGCTTCTGTACCAGATCGTTACTCGCCAGACTGGAGGTCATTGAGATGGCACCGATGATCAGGATCGGACCTGCAAGGATAACCGATAAATAATCGGCAAAGCGCCGCAGCAACGGCCGGACATTTTTCACTCCCCAGATATAATTGAACGACTTCTCAATATTGGTCAGCAGTGATACCACCGCGACAATCAGAAAAACCAGACCAACCGCGCCCAGCTGGGTCACCTGGGTATTGTTGATATAACTGAGGATCACCTCAGCGACCTGCCCGTCACCAACATTAAGTTTTTCGATGATCAGCGGCTGCAGCAGATTTTGGACACCAAACGATTTCAGCAGCGCAAAAACCAGCGCCAGCAGCGGGACAAGAGAAAGCATTGTGTAATAGGTCAATGCCGAGGCACGTAACAGACACTGATTCATCCCGAAGTCACGGATAACCAGTGCCGCCGTCTGGATCTGGCGTAAGAGAACCCGCTGCAACCACGACAAATCAGCCGGGTTCTGCTCCCAGAGCAGATACTTGATTTTCTTGCGGATTTTCAATTGTCCCAGCTTGTCCCGGAGCATTGTCACACGTCTCTCTTAGTCCTCAAGTACTTGAAGGTCAACCGATTCGACAGGGAGGCCAAGTGTCTCAATATCATCACGGTATGTCTGACTGTTCCCGACCAGCACAATCTGCAACCGGTCGGGGTGGAGATATTTGTGTGCTACCCGCTGCACATCGTCCACTGTCACTGCAGCAAGTTTCTGGCGATATGTTTCGAGATAATCTTTCGGATAATCATAATAATCGAGACGAACCTTACGGCTGACAATAGAATGACTGTTTTCAAAAGCAAAGATAAAAGAATTGATCAGACTTTTCTTTGCTAATTCAAGTTCGGCTGCTGAGACCGGTTCATCACGAATCTGCTCTATCAACTGCTGAAAAAGCCGGACAACTTCAGCTGTCGAAGTACTTTTCGTTTCACTCCCCGCAATAAACAGACCCGGCAGACGCCTGCCGATATCAAAATAGGAATAAACCGAATAAGCCAAGCCACGATCTGAACGAATTTCCCGCATCAGCCGCGAATTAAAACCGCCGCCACCAAGGATAAAATTGGCAACCTTGAGGGCAAATACATCGGGATTGTCTTTATCTATTCCGGGGTGACCAAGCAAGATAGTGGTCTGAGGAATATCCTTCTCTGCCAGAATAATTTTTCCAGCCGGTGCCGCCGGTGGCACCGGGATAGGGGCCAGTTTGGTATTGCCCTGCGGCCAGTCTCCCAAATGCTGTTGCAGCAGTGATATCAATTCAGGTTGAGTAACATCACCGGAAGCGGCCAGCCAGACATTTTGAGGCTGGAAATAACGCTGATGCAGTTGAGCAAGATCTTCACGTTTGAAGCTTTCGATACTGGCAACTGTTGGATACGCACCCAGGGGGTGATCACGATAAATTGACTTTTCGAGCAGCCGACCGGCGATAGAACCGGGATCATCATTCTTCCGCTTGATCTCTTCAAGCATCTGAGCTCTTACCAGTTCCATTCGTTTCATATCAAAACGGGGTTGGCGAAGCAATTCGGCAAGAATCTCGATCCCACGCTCAACATCCTGCCGATTCAGCGAGAGATTAATCTCGTAGCTGTATAACGAACTTGAGACGCTCAGCTGGGCCGCCATCGATTCGAGTTCCTCTTCAAGTTCGGCCGGCGCTGACCGCTGTGTCCCCCCGGTCGAAAGGGTTCGGGCAAAAAACTGGGATAAGCCGGTCTTCTCAAGGGGATCATAAATACTTCCCCCTTCAACCAGAATGGTCAATTCAACCAGCGGCAGTTCGTGATCCTCTTTCAGGTAAACCTTCATGCCATTTTCCAGCTGCTGTTGAGCAACCTCGGGAAATTTAAATTCCAATGGTGGGAAAGTCAGCTGGTCGGGACGGACATTCTGTTGCACCAACGATTGAGTACATCCGGACAGAGCGAAAAAAATCAGCAGAAAAAGAATTTTTCTCATCATTTCTCCCCTCCCCGCTTCAACGTGACAACCGTCCTGTTATCGGCACGCAGATAGCGCCTGGCAACAGTCATAATATCGTCTGCCGTCACTTTGTTCAGCTCCTTCTCATAATTAACAAGATAGTGCCAGTCTCCCAATGTTTGATAGGTCGACAACATCCGCGCAAGGCCACTATTCCCTTTTAACCTTCGCAATATCG
>CAZQFI010000175.1:0-5131 GCA_964592545.1 uncultured Geobacteraceae bacterium | reverse complement strand
GAGATCTTGTCATCCAGATAATCAATGATGCGTTTTGCTATTGGCCTGTCGAGCTTGCGAAGCTGGGTTGCAGCAGTTTTGGTGTATTCAATTGTCCAGCTCAAGTGACCTCCTGACCTCGGCAGAAGAGAGGATGTCCTCTTCTCCCTTACGCACTCTTTCGAGAACATCTGCTGCCAGATAGTAATCTTCTAGGTCTTCCATTCCGCGGGTGATGAGTTCACGTAGATAGAAGGCTTTGGTGCGCCCCGTCTGAGTTGCGAGAAAGTTGAGTCTTTTCTCAACGTCTGCTGCCAGTCGAATGGATGTGGCCATGAGTAACTCCTGTCCGGATAATTGTATTCTGTGTATTCATAGTATCACGGCGGTGCGGAAAAATAAATGCTTGTTGAGAATGAGATGGGGGGAGTGAAGCGGAGATGTATGTATTTTATAGGGAGGAGCATAGAGTGGAGTGTGCTCCTCCCTATAAAAAAGTAAGGAAAGATTAAACGGCTTTCAGTGCCTGTTCTGCTGCGGCAATTGTTTTATCGAGATCCTCTTTTGAGTGGGCGATGCTCATAAATCCGGCTTCAAACTGGGCCGGAGCAAGGTTGATCCCCTGATCGAGCATGCCGCGGAAGAAGCGGCTGAACGCTTCGGTGTCGCTTTTTAATGCATCATCAAAGTTATTGACCGGGCCATTCTGGAAGTAGGTACAGAACATCCCGCCGACACGTTGCCAGCAGGTTGCGACGGGGCTACTGCCCGTGACTTGCTGCAATCCTTTTTCAAGGTAGGCGCTCTTCTCTTCGATCTGCTGGTAGAATCCCTCTTCCTGCAACAGTTTCAGAGTGGTGATTCCGGCACTCATCGCCAGTGGGTTTCCTGACAGGGTTCCCGCCTGATAAATTCCCCCTTCGGGTGACAGGCTGTCCATGATTTCAGCTTTGCCGCCGAAGGCGCCGACGGGCAGACCGCCACCGATGATTTTGCCGAGGCAGACGAGATCGCCACGCACCCCATAGCGCTCCTGGGCACCGCCGTAGGCGACCCGGAACCCGGTCATCACTTCATCAACAATCAGCAGGATTCCCTCCTGGGTACAGAGATCACGTAATCCCTGCAGGAATCCTTCAACCGGGGGGACACAACCCATGTTGCCGGCGACGGCTTCAAGGATGATACAGGCGATCTCCCCCTTGTTTGCGGCCACAATATGTTTGACGTCGGCCAGGTTGTTGTAGACGGCTGTCAGGGTATACTTGGCAAAGTCGGCAGGGACTCCGGGGGAGGTCGGTACGCCGAAGGTGGCAGCGCCGCTGCCTGCTTTTACCAGCAGCGAATCGGCATGGCCGTGGTAGCAGCCGTCAAATTTGAGAATTTTGTCCCGGCCGGTAAAGCCGCGAGCCAGTCGAATGGCACTCATGGTTGCCTCGGTTCCCGAGGAAACCATCCGGACTTTTTCGATATTGGGATAAGCCTGATTGACCAGTTCGGCCAGTTCGGTTTCACGTGCGGTTGGGGCACCAAAAGACGCACCGCTGGCGGCAGTTTTTTGAATTGCTTCAACCACTTTTGGATGGCAATGACCGAGGATCATCGGTCCCCATGAGCCAACGTAATCGATATATTCGTTGCCGTCAGCGTCGTAAATTTTGCTGCCGGAGGCTTTTTCGATAAAAACCGGATTACAGCCGACCGATTTAAATGCCCGGACCGGGCTGTTGACCCCACCGGGGATAATGGTTCTTGCTTTGGCAAATAATGCTTCTGATTTTGAATGATCCATTGTTGTCATCTCCCTGAATAAACAGTTTCTACCGCACTTTTTTCGGGAGTATAGCGGTTTCTCCCGGTCAAGCAAACAATCCCCATAAAAGTTTCCAAAAAATAATACTGTTTTATTGCATATAACAGCGAAAACCGTTTATAAATAAGTCCTGCCATAATTTGATGTTATTTAATTTGTTCAATACCCACTGAAAGGAGTGCTTTATGTCTAAAAAATGTTTTTCTCTGCTACTGGGGCTTGTTTTGCTCGTGGCAACATCTTCAACTGTTTTTGCTTCCGGGTTTGCCATTGTCGAGCAGTCGGTCTCGGGTCTGGGAGTCTCTTTTTCCGGTGCCGTTAGCGGGGATGATGCGTCATCGATGTTTTTCAATCCGGCATCAATTTCTTTAATTGACGGGCAGCAGGCGGTTGCTGGAGTTCACATTATTTTCCCCTCAACAAAATTTGATGCAGAGTTAGCAGAGAATGCTGTGCATATGCCCTTAGGTGGTGGTGATGGTGGTGATGGTGGTGTAACAGCCGTAGTTCCTAACCTCTATTACAGCAACAAGCTGAATGAGAAATGGTCGATTGGACTGGGAATTAATGCCCCCTTTGGTTTGGCAACAGATTACGGAAAAACTTGGGTTGGGCGCTATCATGCAGTTGAATCTGATGTCGCGACAATCAATATCAATCCCGTTGTTGCCTATAAAGTAACAGACCAGCTGACATTGGCTGTGGGTGTTAGTGCTGAGTATATGGACGTGACACTGTCTAGTATGGTTGACGGTGGCTTGGTAAATACTGGACTTGCGATGGCGGGGTCTCCCTTAGCAGATATTCCTATGGCTCTTGATCCGACAAATATTAGTAATTCTGCTAATGATATTTTTGCTGAAAATACAGCAGATGATTGGGCGTTTGGTTTTAATCTGGGCTTGATGTATGAGTTTACTCCAGATACACGTATTGGATTAGCTTATCGTTCAGAGATAAAGCACAAGCTTGAAGGGGATGTTGATTTCAAAATTCCGGCTTCCGTGTCTTTTTTAGCGCCGATGTTTGTAGACCAAGACATCAGTGGGGACATTACCCTGCCAGCAACAGCATCTGTGAATTTTTACACCAAGGTAACGGATAAGCTGGCTCTGATGGCTGATGTCACCTGGACAGGCTGGAGCTGTTTTGATGAGTTGACGATCGATTTTGAATCATCCGGGACATCTTCTACCACGACGGAAGAGTGGGATGATTCGTGGCGTTATTCCCTGGGTGGGACTTTTCAGGCAACGGAGGCTCTGCTGATCAGAGCCGGTGTCGCTTACGATGAGACGCCAATTTCAGATGACTACCGTACTCCACGGATCCCCGGTGAAGATCGCTTCTGGGTTTCTCTGGGTGCCGGTTATCAGTTTACGGAACACCTTCATATGGACATTGCCTACGCTCATCTGTTTGTTGATGACTCCAAAATGGAGAAATATGCAACAGCTGGTTCTGAAGATGAGGCCCGCGGTACCCTTGTTGGTACCTTTGAAAATGCCGTTGATATTGCCAGTATTCAGTTCAGTTACAGCTTCTGATACGGTTTGATCGGGCTCCCCCTCGCTTGAGGGGGAGTTTTTTATTGAGGAGAACGGGATGAGACATGTGATTCTTTTTGCCTGTTGTCTGTTTTTACTGTTACCTGATCTGGCAACAGCAAAAACGGTTTACGATATTGATCTGCCAGAAACAGCGACTGTCAGTGGCGAGACGCTGCAGTTGAATGGTTATGGGCTGCGAAAGAAATTCTTTTTCAAAATTTATCTCGGTTCCCTCTACACTGCTAATCAAGCAACAACCACCGAGCAGGTTCTTAATCTGCCGGGAGCCAAACTGATCCGGATGGATTTTATCTACAGTAAGGTGGACCGCGAGAAAATCACCGAAGCATTTGCCGAAGGTTTTGAAAAAAATTCTCCACAACTAAAAGGGAATCCTGCCTTGCAACAGTTTCTCGATCTGTTTGATGCCGATTTTGTTGCCGGAGATCGGGTTGATCTGACGATTTCTGCTGATGGCAGGGTTGCCGCAACGCATAACAAGAGGGAGCTTGGTCAGATTAACTCGCCGGAGCTGGCAAAAGCCGTTCTGCTGATTTATCTTGGTGCTGATCCGGCTGATGATGATCTGAAAGCCGGGATGCTGGGGGATATATAAAACTCTCTTCTCCAAATACGTCTCAATGATCCTTGCCCAACATACAATCAATACCCCCTACATGGTGGGGCCTGTCCATTGCTACAGTCTTGATGTCGCGGGTGACCTGGTTCTGTTTGATACTGGGCCACCGACGATGAAGGCAAAGGCATATCTGAGTGAACATCTCGATCTTTCACGGTTAAAATACGTGGTCGTGACACACTGCCACGTCGACCATTGCGGGTTGTTACGTTGGCTCGAAGAAGAAACGTCCGCAACATTTTATCTCCCTTTTCACGATCATCAGAAAGTTGTCCGACAGGCTGAACATCAGCAGTTGATGGCTGAATTGTTGCGGCAGGTCGGGTTTGACGCTGCGTTTCTTGAACGCTTTCGCCAGCGGATTACCGATGGCACAATCTTTCCGCAGCTCCCTGACGAGTATCAGATTATTGAAGAGGGGCTGCCTGATGAACTGGGGATTGCCGCCGTCGCTTGTCCGGGCCATTCACAGAGTGATCTTGTCTTGACGGGTGATTGCTGGGCCGTCACGGGCGACGTTCTGCTTGAAGATATTTTTCAAACCCCAATGCTCGATATTGATCTGGAAAGTGGCCACCGCTTCAATAATTATTGGGCCTATTGCAACAGTCTGGAGACACTGAACGGGCTGGCGGGAAAAGTGATTCTCCCCGGACACCACGAAACAGTTGCTGATATTGCCGGATGTCTGCTTTTCTATGTCAACAAGTTGCTGGAACGGGCAATGCGGATGAAGCAGGTTCCTGCGGCGCTGCCCGCAGCACAGGTGATCCGCTCCTTCCCCAATTACAGTGAAGATGATCCGATTATCAATTACCTGAAAGTCTCGGAAATTGTTTTTCTGCGTGATTTCCTTGCTGATCCACAGCGGTTGCGAGCCGCATTGGTCAAGATCGATCTATTCTCGCCGGTTGAAGAGTTATTCTCCCGCGTGGCGGGATAAAGTGATGGCAATTTCTATTCTCGAAAATTGTACCGGGTGTGGTGCTTGTGTTGCTGCCTGCCGATTTGATGCATTGATTCTTGAAACAGAACGTTGCGATGGTTTTGGTCGGAAGCGGGCAATTGTTGATGAACACACGTGTTGTGACTGTGATGAATGTTTACCCGCCTGTCGATATCTGGCGATCGTTTCCCATCATTAAAAAA
>CAZQFI010000174.1:0-8597 GCA_964592545.1 uncultured Geobacteraceae bacterium | reverse complement strand
TAAACCGGGGGCGAAACGGGTCAAAGAGATCCGCGATAAAATTATCCATCTCAAGGCACGTTGTGTTTTCAGTGAGCCGCAGTTTAAATCGCAGCTGGTGGCCACCATTATAAAGGGGACGGGAGCAAAAACGGGCACACTCGATCCTCTGGGGGCCGATCTCGAAGCGGGACCCGATGCTTATTTTCAACTGCTGAGGCGTTTGGGGGATAATCTGGTTGACGGGTTGGACGAAGAGTGAAAGCTGCCCTCTCCCGGTCAAGGAGAGGGCGGCAGCCGAAAACTAATCGATCTGTTTGATCAGTTCTTTCATCAGGGTAACCGATTCCTCAACATAAGGATCTTCGGCAATTTTCTCTTCTAATGTGGGTTCTTTTTTCTTGTCTTTTTCTTTGCTGTCGTCGATGGAGTCTGCCGCAAAGTTGCCATGCATCAAGGCTCCATGCGCCATGATCCGTTTACGTTCGTCACGCAGTTGGTCGCGTTCTTTCAACATATCGGTCAACAGCAGGGACTGTTCGGTTTCTTCACGGCGTTTTTTGGCGTTGTTCGCGTCAGTGACGATTTCCTGAAAATCTTTATTCTGTGCAACCTGCTCTTTTGCCAATTCCTGGAGTTCCGGGATATTTTTCGGTTCCTTCTTCCAGTGGTCATATTTGATGGGGGCGATATGGTCCCAGGGAAGAGCGTTATCGAGATATTTTTCGCCACTCTCCAGTCCATCAAGGCGTGAGGGGAGGATGATGTCAGGGACAACCCCTTTTTCCTGTGTCGATTCACCGCTGATCCGGTAGAATTTCTGGATCGTCACCTTGACTGCACCCAGCGGCATATATTTTTCCATCCCCCGCAGGTTGACATAGCGGTCAAGGTCAAGGAGCGCCTGAACTGTCCCCTTACCGTGGGTGTGTTCATCGCCAACAATCAGCGCCCGACCGTAATCCTGCAAGGCTCCGGCAAAGATTTCTGAGGCGGAAGCACTGAAGCGATTGACCAGGACAATCATCGGTCCCGTATATTCGACCGAGCTGTTGCCGTCTTCCATGACCCGGATTTTTCCGGAGCCACTGCGTATCTGGACAACCGGACCTGTTTTGATGAAAAGACCGGTGACACTGACGGCGTCAGACAGTGACCCGCCGCCGTTGTTTCTCAAGTCGAGAATCAGCCCGGAGATGTTGTCCTTTTTCAGCTTCTCCAGTTCCTTACGGAGATCATCGGTGACATTCCGATCCGTTTTTCCGCTGTAATCGCGATAGAAAGAAGGGATTTTGGCGTAGCCGAAGGTGATGTTGTTCTCTTCATCAACAATTGTCGCACTTTTAACAAAGGTTTCAGCGATTTCAACAACGTCACGGACAATCGGGATAACCAGTTTTCGACCATCCGGTTTTTTGACGGTGAGGCGGACCTCTGTTCCTTTTTTGCCACGGATCAGCGCGACGGCATCGCGAATCCGGGTATCGGTGATATCGACGGGATCGTCACCCCCCTCGGCAACTTTCAGGATAATGTCATCGGCACCCAGCTGCCCCTGCTTTGCTGCCGCACTGCCGGGAATAATCCGGACAACCTTGATGTAGCCGTCATCCTCTCGAAGTGTTGCGCCGATCCCTTCCAGAGAGCCGCTCATCTGGATATCAAAATCCTCTTTTGTCATCGGTGGCAGGTAGCTGGTATGGGGATCATAGGCCCGAGCTATTGCATTAAGGTAGCGGTCGTAATGGTCCTGAGCCGTTTCTTCGAGCATCCGTTTCAACAGGTTATGATTGGTTTTCCCGACCTTTTCCCGGGCCTGAACAAACAGCTCTTTCTCCTGTTTTTCATCAACCGGAAGCAGGGCTCCATCATCATCCACACCAATATCATCCTCGCGCAAACTGATATAGCGACTCAGGACCTGTGCCTTGATGATTTTTCGCCAGCGCTCGTGCAGTTCAGCTGTATCAGCCGCATAACCGATTTTTTCGGGATCTGTTTCGATACTCTCCCTGACGGTGGGATCAATGTCTTCGGTGAGCAGTTCATCGACAATCCCCTGAACCTGCACGACCCGTCTGTTCAGGATGTCACGTCCGGTTAGAGGAAGAGCCAGCCGTCCCCGGCGGATCGCATCATCAATGCCATCTCTGAAGACATTGAGTTGGGCAACATCTTCCTGCAGGAGAAACCTTTTTTGAAAATCGAGTTGTTTCAGATAAAGATCAAATGCGGCTTCGGAGAGTGCATCATCGGTCGGTTTCTGGCTGTAATGTTTGCCGCTGAGTTGCTGTTGCAGCATGTGTCCAAGCAACCGTGCCCGGTTTGCATCAAATGTTTCGACCTTTTGGCTCCAGGACGTGGCGGGCAGCAGTGCGAGAAAAAGGACAAGGACAATGTGGCTGAAAATTCTTGCAGTAAAGTACATAAAAAACCTCAACAGTGGTAACAGTCGCGTATATTTAAGATTCCTAAGACAATGTAACCCTGACAGCGGCCTAATCGCAAGAGACAATTCAAAAACAGCCGGCAAACTCAAAAGATCGTTGCCCGGGGGAGAAAAGCTCCGATTTCCTGCTACAATATCAGGTATGGCATTGGTCAGCGGATAATCTCCCTGCAGGCAGACCAAAGGAGTTTGCTATGACAGAACAACGCAACTATCAACGGATCAATTTTTATACGGAAACGGACATCAGCATTGGTAATAAGGAGTATCGCTGCGACCTGGTCGATCTGGCGCTGCAAGGGGCGCTGTTTCGGTCAGAACAGGAGTTGCCCATTGTTCTCGGTGATCAGGTCTCATTGAGTATTTATCTTCCCGATTCGGCGGTTCAGATGAAGTTTGTCGGTGAGTTAATCCATCGGCAACGAAATTTTTACGGGTTTATTTTTGTCTCTGAAGAAGCGGAAAGCTTAGGTCATCTTCGGCGTCTTCTTGAGCTCAACTTCGGTGATGCAGAGCGGGCTGAGGAGGAATTTCTCACCTGGCTCAAGCGCAATTCGGCACGTTAAAACCTCTTCCCGGTTCCCGGAAAACAGCACTCCATTTCTGACCGGAGATGTTGCGGTCAGAACAGCACGTGAGATATTGAGAGGTTGCAGCGACTCCTTTATCTTGGCATGCTCGCTTTTGTCGACTATGATATGGTCATGGAGTGATATCTGAACGTTTGTGAATTCTGGAGTAAATACAATGGCCACTAAGCGCTGTCAAAAATGTGAGGAGCCTCTCAAGGGGGAATACTGGTGCAGTCACTGCAAGACCGTTTTCAAGTGTCCCATCCCCGGCTGTGGTGCAACTGTCAAACCGGGTGCGAGTGAGTGTCCCCGTTGCGGGCTGTTTTTTGAAGATTATCTCAACGGCAGAAAAATGTATCGCCGTTGTCCGAAGTGTAAAAAGAAACAGGGCTTATCGGAGCAGCAGTGCCGCTTCTGTCGTCACTGGTTTCATTGCCCGACGTGCGGCGATAAAGTCTCCACCAATACCGTCCTGACCTGTCCCCGTTGCGGGACGTCACTGCGCTGAGGAAACTGATTGGCTGGTCTTTAACATGTAAATAACCCGGCTGACGGATCCTCCTGGGGGAACATGCTGACTCTGTTGTTGATTCTCCTCTGGTTGTTTTCAATCCTCTCGGCAGGACACGCGTTGCTGTTCAAGCGCGATCCGCGTGCTGCCCTTGGCTGGATTGTGACCTGTCTCGCTCTTCCCGGTGTCGGCGCGATTTTTTACTGGTTGCTGGGAGTCAACCGGATTCGTACCCGGTCACGGGAACTGCAGAAACGGGGACAGGGGATGCACTGGCTCCACATTGATCAGCCTCCCAGTCACTGTGATCTCGTCAATTATCCGACCAGCGATGCCTGCCAGACGTTGATCAAGCTCTCCGATACCGTCTGCCGGCGTCCCCTTATCACCGGCAACAGCATCTCTGTCCTCTATAATGGGGAACAGGCATATCCCGCCATGCTTGAAGCGATCAGGGGAGCAAAAGAATCGGTCTATCTGTCCAGTTATATCCTCATGCCCGATCAGATTGGTCTCCAGTTTGCGACGGCACTGATCGCTGCTGCCGAACGGGGCGCTGATGTCCGGGTGCTTGTCGATGCCGTTGGTTCTCTCTATTCTTTTCAAAAAATTCGTAATATTTTTCGCAATACCAAGGTTCAGTCCGAAACATTTCTCCCCCTGACACTTTTAGGCAGCTTCTATTTCAACCTAAGAAACCACCGGAAATTGTTGATTGTCGATAATGCGACCGGTTTCACCGGCGGTATGAATATCCGCGACCGCCACATTACGACCGATGAGACCAATTCGAACCGGATTATCGATATCCATTTTCGTCTTAACGGGCCGATTTGTGAACAGTTACGCGACACATTTATGGAGGACTGGCACTTCGCCAACAGAGAAAAACGCGACCCACGCGACTGGCCGACACCCAAAATTGCCGGCAAGGCATGTTGCCGGGGCATCAGTGCCGGTCCCAATGAACCCCACGAAAAGCTCAACTGGATTCTGATTGGTGCACTGGCGTGTGCCAAGTCGCATATCCGGATTATGACCCCCTATTTTATCCCCAATCGGGCACAGATTGCTGCGATCAACGCTGCCGCTCTGCGCGGGGTGCGGGTTGATATTCTGCTGCCCCAGAAGAATAATCTTCCTTTTGTCGCCTGGGCGTCCAATGCCTTGCTGTTCGAGCTGCTTGAGCATAAGGCAAATATCTATTTTCAGCCGCCCCCCTTTGTCCACAGTAAACTGCTGCTGATTGATGACAAGTATGCTCTGATTGGCTCAGCCAATCTTGATCCACGCAGCCTGCGGCTGAACTTTGAATTTAATGTTGAGATATTTGATTCAGAAGTTATCGATGAGTTGATCCGTCACTTTGATCAATCGCGCGAGAAAGCGCGAAAAATTTCACTCGAGGAGATGGATAACCGTCCGCTGTCCGTCCGGCTGAGGGATTCTTTTTTCCGGCTGTTTTCCCCCTATCTGTAGTCAATCGTCATTCTCTCCGCTTTTAAAGAGCCCTCTTTTTCCCATTGACTCTGGGCTACAAAAAAAGGCCGCTCTCTGAGAGTTCAACAGAGAGCGACCTTTTTTGTTTTTCACCCGCCGGGGTTATTGCTTTCCCGGCTGTCGTGGTTACGGTTAATTTTGTTTTTCTTCGCCTTCCCCGGTTTTCTCGAGGTCGGTTTTTGGCTTTCCGTCACGCGGAAGCTCACAGGCGCCCGACATTCATGTTTCTATCCCCATTTTGGGGAGAATCCAGCGGTTCAGCGCATACCACGCGATGACAATTCCCAACAGTAAAAACCAATCCATGCAACTTCTCCTTCCCGATTTATCGGGTCATCATAACCTGAACGGATGAAAATAGACAACCGCTTCACGTTAATGGTGTGTTTTTCAGCGGTAATTCAATTCTCACCATGAGGCCATTGCCGGGCTGATTGTGCGCTGAGATGGTTCCACCATGCAGCTTGACAGCACGCTCGGCAATAGCGAGGCCGATTCCGGTTCCACCACTCTGGCGGTCACGGGCATCGGCAACCCGATAAAAGGGTTCAAAGAGCTTATCGAGAAATTCTTCGGGAACCCCATCTCCCTGATCGGCGACTTCGATTGTCACCGTATTGGCGGTCGCTGCCAAAGTTACGGAGACCGCTGTTTTTTCCGCTGTATATTTTACTGCGTTGCGGATGACGTTTTCAAATGCCTGTGCCAGCAGCTCGGCAGCACCAACATAATTGAGCTCTGTGGCTCCGCTAAATACGACCCGACACTGTCGCCGGCCGGCCTCAAAGTTTGCGTCGTCAACCAGTTGAGCCAGCAGTTGTGAGATATCGAATTCTTGAAAAGGCGGTGCCTCCGCTTCTGTTTCAAGACGGGTCAAACCGAGAAGCTGCCCGATCATTGTATTCATCCGCTCGGCTTCCAGTTCAATCCGGTTCAATGTATTTTCACAGCCGTCAGGCTGGTTCTTCCGGGCCAGTTCCAGAGCGATCCCCAGCCGGGTGAGGGGGGATCGCAGCTCGTGGGAAATATCGCGCAGTAAGCGCTGCTGCGATCCAACCAGATTTTCAATTTTTCCCGCCATATCATCAAAGTCGTGGGCGAGCTCTGAAAGTTCGGTTGTCCCTTTGATTTGATCGCCGATCCGTGTTGACAGATCTCCGGCAGCAAAACTGCGGGTTGCCCGGCGCAATCGGGTGATGGGTGCGGTCAGCGTCCGGCTGAGGAAATAACAGACCAGCGCGGTAATAGTCAGGAGTGCCAGGAGCTCCCAGCCGAGAAAGCCGTGGACCAAATTCTGTAATGCCGACTGTGTGGAGGGGCGGATCGGAACATTGACTGCGACGACATAGATCTGACCTGATGGGCCGGTCAGGGTCATGGCCAGACTGTTGTGCTGCCCCATCATCGGGAAAACAACGTCACCGCTGTGTCGCGCTTTTTGAGCCAGGTGTCTGAAACGCCGTGGGGTTGGGCGGTGGGTTAACGGGTTGCCTTGAGCATCAAACAGAATGAGGCGGATGCCAACTGTCTGCTGCAGTTTCAGCGTCAGCTGATCCAAACCTGCAATCCCTCGCTCTTCGTATGTCTGGATCGCTTTACGACCGTATTCAGTGACGGCCTGCCGGGCAAAGTTCTGGTGAGACAGGAGCGGGAATTGTCGGTCGCGGAAATAAGTGAGAGCCATGACTGTCATCGAGACCAGTACAATGATCAGCAGAAAATAGAGAAATATTTTTAAAAACAGACTGCGCATCATGCCGACTCTTCGGGAAGAGAGTAGAGATAGCCGACGCTGCGAATGGTTCTGATCCGTTCAGTCTGCCCGGCAAAGTGACCAAGCTTTTTCCGCAGGGCACTGACATGAACATCGATACTGCGGTCATAAGCCGATAAGCGTCGTCCGAGAACCTGCTCCACCAGGTCCTCCCGGCTGACCACCTCCCCGGCGTGGGAGAGCAGAACCTCAAGCAGGGTAAATTCAACCGAAGTCAGATCAATATGTTTACCGCCACATTTCACGGTTCGATTGGCGGGGTAAAGGGTGACGTCTCCCACGACCAGTTCCGGGTGAGTTTTATTTTCCACCGCAGGAGAGGAGGCTTCTGCCCGGCGCTGAATTGCCCGAATCCGGGCAATCAGTTCGCGAGGATTGAACGGTTTGGGCAGATAATCGTCGGCTCCCAGTTCCAGCCCGACAATCCGGTCGATATCATCACCCCGGGCGGTCAGCATGATGACAGGAACACTGCTCTTCTCCCGGATTTTTCTCAGAACATCAAAGCCGTTCATTCCCGGCAGCATCACGTCGAGGACCACCAACGTATGATGCCCTGCCAGGGCTCGTTCCGCCCCCTCTTCACCATGGTGAACCGTTTCAACGGTAAAACCTTCACCACCAAGATAGTCGGTCAGCAGCTCACACAGTTCTCTATCGTCGTCGATGATCAATAATTTATCCATGGTGACTCCTTCCTTGTCAATCATACCCGGATCTCTGTTTCCCGAGTGTAAAAAAATGTTAAGTGAGAACAGTGTGTAACTTTTTTGGCCGAGGGGCGTTGTTAATTTTAAGGGGGAATTTTAATTGATTTCAGGAGGAAAAAATGAATGGAGCTGTAATGACGGTCTTTCCGACAAAGAAAACTCCCCGCCGGTTGATCCTTCGCGGTGATTTTGAAGAGAACTGGTACATTGCTTCATCAACACATGAAAGTTACTGTGCCGAGGGAACCTGGCAGGATTGGGTTGCGTTAGCGCGAACAATTCTGGCAGAGGATCGGGAGAGGCAGGCGTTCCGATAATTTGGGACATCGATCGATGACATAACTTTACAAAAGTCCAACACCACTTAACCCACACTTAAGGTTTTTTTCTCTATAGTGCTCTTAACGAACACGGACGAGTCAACATCACTTTTGAGACACAAAAGGAGAAAAATCATGAAAAAGATAGCGATTCCATTGACAGTATTGGTTGCCCTCATCATCACCAGCAGCTTTGTTTTTGCTGTACCGGGGGGGCGCGGTGCAGGGAACTGTAATGGCAAAGGGCAGCGTGGTCAGGTCATGACCTACGAGCAACACAAGGTGCAGATGGAAAATCGTCTTGAGAGGATGGGTGTTGTCCTCGATCTGAGTGATACGCAGAAAGACCAGCTCCGCAATGTGTTTGATCAGCAGTGGAAAGAACATCAGGCGCAACGCAATGAAATGCAGGCGAGTCGTGATGCGCTGTCCTCGGCGAGATGGGACAAAAATTTTGATGAGAAAGCGTTTCGCGTTCAGGCACAGAAACATGCCGACTTGAAAACTGAGATGATGGTTCAGCGCGCCAAAGTCCGGCAGCAGGTTTTTGCTATTCTCACTCCGGAACAACAGCAGAAGGCTGAAAAACTTCAGGGAACCGGTGGACGTAGCTTTTGGGGCGGTCATGACAACTGGCGTGGTTATGGGAAACGTGGCGGTCATGGACAGGGTCAAAGATTCATGAATTGAAAGATCGTTCGGACTGGATCGCGGATATAGCCTGGAAAGCGGATTCCTTTTGCGGAATCCGCTTTCCAGGTTTTCAGCATAAAATTTTCAGC
>CAZQFI010000173.1:0-8996 GCA_964592545.1 uncultured Geobacteraceae bacterium | reverse complement strand
ACAACACTATCCTCCAATTATTTTTATATATAAAATACTTATATTATAGATTCAATATGTAGCAATAATAAAAGTACAGTAATAGAAAGGTGGAGAATATTATTTTAACATAGATAATTTATTTTTCAGCAGATATTAAGCTAATATATAAGTTATAAGTAACGTTCTTATAAAAACAAAGTTACAAACAATATTTACGAAATAAAATTGTCTATTTATATATAAAATATTTTATATGAAAAGAGATGGTTTTCTATTTATTTAATTGTTCAATAGAGAGAGATAAGTAGGAAAGAGTATTTTCTATGAAGAGATGATGTCGTCTGTATTTACAATTAAAAAAGGCATCCAAACGGATGCCTTTTTTAATCTATAGCGGGAATAAGATTAACGACCTTCGCTGGCAACCTTAATCCGAATAAGTGCTCTTTGCAGAGCAGCTTCCATAATCATGTACTTCTTGTCTTCTGGCGGCAGAGTCTTGAGAGCATCCTCTGCCCGACCGAGAGCCGCTTTAGCCCGTGCCAGATCAATCTCATCTGCCTTCTCTGCGGTATCGACCAGAACGGTGACGGTATTCTCCTCAACCTCAAGATACCCCCAGTTGACCGCCACGTGAAACGATTCATGGCCCTTTTTATAGGTCAATTCACCCACCTTCAGAGTCGTCAGAAGGGGGGTGTGATCGGGAAGGATACCAAGCTCCCCGATAAATCCCGGAGCAGTTATTTCGTCGACTTCCTCCGAAAGAACCTGCTTGTACGGGGTCACCATTTCAAGTTTTAACTTATCAGCCATTCGACTGTCCTTTACGTTTTAATCGAGTCCTGCAGACGAATTAAGCAGCCATTTCCTTGGCTTTTTCTACGGCCTCTTCAATGGTTCCAACCAGATAGAATGCCTGCTCCGGCAGATCATCGTGCTTACCATCAAGAATTTCCTGGAACCCCTTGATCGTATCTTTCAGTTCAACGTACTTACCCGGTGACCCGGTAAAGACCTCAGCAACGTGGAACGGCTGGGAGAGGAAACGCTGAATCTTACGTGCACGGGCCACAACCAGCTTATCATCTTCCGACAGCTCGTCCATACCGAGGATTGCAATGATATCCTGAAGATCCTTGTAGCGTTGCAGAACAAACTGAACATCACGGGCAACCTTGTAGTGCTCTTCACCGATAACCTGCGGATCAAGAATCCGGCTGGTCGAGTCAAGCGGGTCAACCGCAGGATAGATCCCAAGCTCGGCAATCTGCCGCGACAGAACCGTCGTTGCGTCGAGGTGAGCAAATGCGGTCGCGGGAGCAGGGTCAGTCAGGTCATCCGCAGGGACGTAGATCGCCTGAACCGATGTGATCGAACCCTTATCGGTGGTTGTAATCCGTTCCTGTAACTCACCCATTTCGGTTGAAAGGGTCGGCTGGTAACCAACCGCTGAAGGAATCCGGCCCAGCAGCGCCGAAACCTCAGAACCCGCCTGGGTAAAACGGAAAATGTTATCGACGAACAGCAGAACGTCCTGACCTTCTTCATCACGGAAGTATTCAGCCACTGTCAGTGCCGACAGAGCAACCCGGGCGCGTGCTCCCGGAGGCTCATTCATCTGACCATAGATCAGAGCCGCCTTGTCGAGAACGCCCGACTCTTTCATCTCTTCCCACAGGTCATTCCCCTCACGGGTCCGCTCACCAACCCCGGCAAAAACCGAGAAACCACCGTGCTGCTGAGCAACATTGTTGATCAGCTCCATGATCAGAACGGTTTTACCGACACCGGCACCACCGAACAGACCAATCTTACCACCCCGTGAGTAGGGAGCGAGAAGGTCGACAACCTTGATGCCGGTCTCAAAAGACTCGACATTGGTTGACTGGCTGACAAAGTCAGGAGCAGGGCGGTGAATTGGCCACGCTTTTTCTGCTCCGACCGGACCAGCTTCGTCAACCGGCTGGCCGATAACGTTCATGATTCGCCCAAGGGTCTTGGGACCGACAGGCATCAGAATCTGATCGCCGGTATCGAGAACGTCCTGGCCACGAACCAGACCATCGGTTGAATCCATAGCGATAGTACGAACAGTATTTTCACCCAGGTGCTGAGCAACCTCGCAGACCAGGTTCCACTCACCTTCTCCAAGAGAGGGGTTGGTGATTTTAACTGCGTAGAAAATTTCGGGCAGCTTGCCCGGTTCAAATTCCACGTCGACGACGGGACCGATAACCTGTGTGATTTTACCCTTGTTCATAACGTAACCTTTCCTTCTTAACCCAACGGGATAAGCGCTTGTATGTCTAAAATCTTGGTATTATTTTATAGACTCTGCACCGGAAATAATTTCCATCAGCTCTTTGGTGATTGCTGCCTGACGTGCACGGTTGTACTGCAGTGTCAGCTTGTCGATCATCTCGGCCGCATTCCGGCTGGCACTGTCCATCGATGACATCCTGGCCCCCTGCTCCGAAGCATTCGACTCAAGCAGTGCCCGGAAAATCTGCACCTCAACCATCTTCGGCAGCAGCTGGGAAAGAACCTCGACCCGACTCGGCTCGTAAAGATAGTCGATGCTGTTCTCCTGAACCGTTTCACTCTCTTGCGGCTCAATCGGCAGAACCCGTTCCACAGTGACGTTCTGAACAATCGCACTCTGGAAAGCATTGTAGATGACATAGACAGCGTCGTATTTCTCTTCGCTGTAATCATCAACAATTTCCTGGCCGATCAGCTGTGCAGTTTTGTATGTTGCTTCAGAGGTGATGTTCTCGTGAACCTTGACGATCTTGTCGCCAACCCGGTTTTTGAGAAAATCGCGCCCTTTACGACCGATAATCATCAGATCGAAATCGTCAAAACCCAACTCATTACGACGAATCATCCGTTCCGCCTCTTTCGAGACGTTGGCATTGAAACCACCGCAGAGTCCCCGATCAGCAGTCATCAAGACGATGAGAGCCCGCCCGGTTCCACGTTGGCTTAACAACGGATGGCCATCGGCCTCCTCACGTTGAGCCAGATTCGACATCACCGTGTGCAGCTTTTCTGCATAGGGGCGGGCGGCAACAGCAGCCTCCTGAGCCCGGCGCAGTTTCGCCGCCGCAACCATTTTCATGGCCTTGGTGATCTGTTCGGTATTTTTAACCGAACCAATCCGTTTTTTTATGTCTTTCAAACTTGGCATGTTTCCAGACCTTTACCGAATCAGGCTACAAACTGACCTTTGAATTCATCAAGAGCGGCCTTGATGCGACCGTCAAGATCGTCATCAATCGCATTTTTCTCGCTCAGATCCTTAATAATATCGCTGTGCTGAGTTTCCATGAAGGAGAGCATTTCCTCTTCATATCTGGAAACTGCCGTTGTCGGATAATCATCAACATAGCCGTTATTTGCGGCATAAATTGCCAGAACCTGAATAGCAACCGGCAGCGGCTTGTACTGACCCTGCTTGAGAATCTCAACCAGACGGGCACCCCGATTCAACTGAGCCTGGGTTGCCGCATCAAGGTCAGAACCGAACTGGGCAAATGCTGCCATCTCACGATACTGTGCCAGTGCCAGACGTAAGGTACCGGCAACCTGCTTCATCGCCTTGACCTGAGCTGAACCACCAACCCGTGAAACCGACAGACCAACGTTGATTGCCGGACGGACACCCGAATAGAAGAGGTCGGTCTCAAGGAAAATCTGGCCATCGGTGATTGAAATAACGTTGGTTGGAATGTAAGCCGAAACGTCACCCGCCTGGGTTTCGATGATCGGCAGTGCGGTCAGGGAGCCAGCACCTTCAGCATCACTCAGCTTGGCAGCCCGCTCGAGCAACCGGCTGTGGAGATAGAAAACGTCACCGGGGAATGCTTCACGTCCTGGTGGACGCCGCAGCAGCAGAGAGAGCTGACGATAGGCAACCGACTGTTTGGAAAGATCATCATAGATAATCAGGGCATGCTTGCCGCTGTCACGGAAGAACTCACCCATGGTCACACCGGTGTACGGCGCAATAAACTGCAGTGGAGCCGGGTCTGATGCGGTTGCAGCAACAACAATGGTGTAATCCATGGCACCGTGCTGACGCAGCTTTTCAACAACCTGTGCAACCGTCGAACGCTTCTGACCGATTGCAACATAGATACAGGTAACACCGTTACCCTTCTGGTTGATGATCGTATCGGTCGCAACAGCGGTTTTCCCCGTCTGCCGGTCACCGATAATCAGTTCCCGCTGGCCTCGACCAATCGGAACCATCGCATCGATTGCTTTGAGACCGGTCTGCATCGGCTCATGAACAGATTTACGAGCAACAATACCGGGAGCCTTGATCTCAACCTGGCTGTAAGTATCGGTCTTGATGTCGCCTTTGCCATCAATCGGAATACCGATACCGTTAACAACGCGGCCAACCAGTGCCTCACCGACCGGAACCTGAACGATCTGCTCGGTCCGCTTGACCAGGTCGCCCTCCTTGATATGTTCCGAATCGCCAAGGATTGCGGCACCGACATTGTCTTCCTCAAGGTTGAGAACCATCCCCATGGTTCCACCGGGGAATTCCAGCAACTCGCCGGACATCGCCTTGTCAAGACCATGAATCCGGGCAATACCGTCGCCGACAGAGATAATGGTCCCGGTTTCACTGACTTCTACCTCGCGGCCGAAGTCTTCGATCTGCTTCTTGATAATCGCGCTGATTTCTTCTGCTCTGATTTCCATAGTATTTTGTTACCCCTTTGCTAAGGTATCTGCAATCCGTTTCAGCTGGGTTTTCACACTGCCATCAAATAATTTACCGCCTATCTCGGCCTGCAGACCACCGATCAGCGATTCATCTGTCTCAACACTCAAAACCACGTGCTTGCCGGTCTGTTTTTCGAGCCCGCCCTTAATCTCTTCAGCACGTTTTTTGGTTAACTTATTGGCTGCCCTGATCTTTGCCCGGACAACCCCGGACAATTCATCGGCAAATTTGCGATAGTTGACATCGATCTGCGGAAGGTAGGTGATCCGCCCCTTTGCAAGCAGCAGGTCAAGGAACTTACCCATCCCCTCACTCAGCTCCATCTGCTCGATGATATCTTTCATCATCGCCGTTTTCTTTTCCAGGGGAAAAGTCGGGCTGTCGAGCAGCAACCGCAACAGGTCCTCACGCTTCAGAACGCTGGCGATTCCAGCCAGTTCGTCAGCATATTGTTCAACCTGCTTCTCTTCAGAAGCAATGTTCAACAATGCTTTAGCATATCTTATTGAAATCGCACTGTTACTCAATGTAACTCTCCCACCTTCTGCATATACTCGTCGATCAGACGGGCATCATCTTCTTTGGTGAAGTTCTTTTTCAACAGGTCCTCAGCCAGGCCAACGGCCAACTGCACCGCCTCACGCTGCAATTCAATCCGCGCCTTGGCGACTTCAAGTTCGGCAGCCTTCTCGGCATCCTGCTCAATCTTGACCGCCATCGCTTTGGCATTGTCGATGATCTTCTGTTTCTCGAGCTCACCCTCACGCCGGATGGCATCACCGATCTCGGCAATCTCATCGGTCGCCTGGGCCAGCTTGCGATCGTACTCAGCAAACTTAGCTTCTGCTTCGGCCTTAATTTTTTCCGCTTCCGCAAGACTCTTCTCTATCTCTTCACGACGCCCTGCCAGCCCCTTTTTGATCGGTTTGGTCAAGAAATAGGCCAGAATCGCAACAACGATGGCAAAGTTAAGAACCCGATAGAGAAAATCCTTCAGCAGGACACCACTGTCGACCTGATGTTCACCACCACCCGATGCATAGGCAACCCCGCAGACGACCACGATCAGCAGCAATGATAAAAGAAGTGCTCTGATTTTACTGTGCATATCTGTTAAACCTTCCCGGCGTTAAGCCAACTTACGGCCAAGTATCTTGGTTGCAATCTGTCCCGCCAGTGATTTTGCTTCTTTCCGCAGTGTTTTACTGGCCTCAGCAGCCTCAGCAGCAACCTGGTCCTTGATCGCCTGCAGCCGCTTCGTCGCTTTTTCGTGGGCTTCAGCAAGCATCGTTGCCTCTTCCTCACTCGCCGCTTTTTTCAGTTTGGCGCGTTCTGCGTTAGCCAGGGCTTTTGCCTCATTCAGCTGCTGCTGGTAACGCTCCATTTTTTCATCAATATCGGCTTGGAGATTTTTTGCCCGGGCGTGTGATCCTTCAATCTTTTCACGCCGTTCCGCCATAATTTTAGTCAGCGGTTTATAGAGCAATTTATTGAGAACAATCAGGAGAATAATGAAGTTCACAAACTGCAGACCAAGGGTCCAGTCAACGCTTATCACCTAGCTTACCTCATATATGCGGGATAGTGTTTACGGTATACTGTATACAGATACCGAGATTATAAAAGCTTATAAAAAAAGGGGTTTTTTGTTAAGGCACGCATAGCTATCATATCTTAAGCAACAATGTCAAGTATCTAGTGACACCCTCCCAACCGATATCCAACTATTTTTTTATTACCGATATTTCACTGCGTCACGGTTTGTTTGCTGGTTTGTTTATTTTTTCTTCTGACCGGACCCCGTTGAACCATCTTTTACGATCTTCCCGGGCATTTTAACCTCGCCATTGAAGATGACTTTGTCGCCAATTTTGAGCGACGGTGTTTCTATGGTCCCTTCAACCTGTGCCGGAGCCCGCAACTCAACCAACGTTGTCGCAACAAGTGTCCCCTTGAACCGACCGCTCAGGATAATCGCACCAACGTTGATCGTTCCCTCAATCTGCGCTGTTTCACCGACAACCAGGGTGTCACTCGATTCAATTTCGCCCGAAAAAGTCCCATCAAGCCGAACCATCTCATCAAAGCTCAATTTCCCTTCAAACTTGCTCCCCGGGCCAAGGAACGCTTTAATGTCTGCTCTGTCAATTGCTACCGGCTTTTTCATGGGCTTCTCCTGGTTTTTAGTTCCAAACATATTTCACCACTTTCCATTTGTTGTTCTCAGTTTTCCAGCAGGCCAAGAAGCCTGTCCAGCTCCTCCCTGCTACTATATATAATCTCTATCCGTCCACTCTCCCCCTTATCGACCAGCTTCACCTGCGTTCCGAGACTCTGTCGCAAACTGTCTTCTACTGCAACAATATTGGGGTCGCGCGGTTTTTCCCTGACCGGCTTGAGCCCTTTTCCGCCAAACAGATTTTTTATTTTTTTAATCAGCTTTTCCGTGTCACGGACCGACAATTTTTTTCTGATGACTTCCCGGCTTGCCTCAATAATATCGTCATCCTGTTCGAGTGCAAGAAGAGCGCGTGCGTGCCCCATACTCAGCCGCCCTTTAGCCAGATCATCCTTGACCGCTTCGGGCAAACGCAACAGCCGCAGGGCATTCGCAACGGTTGAGCGGTCTTTGCCAACCCGTTTTGCGACCTCCTCCTGCAGCAGATCGAAGCTCTCCATCAGGTAGCGATACGCTCCTGCTTCCTCGAGGGGGTTCAAATCTTCACGCTGAATATTCTCAATCAGTGCGATTTCAAGAGCCCAGTCCTCCGCCACATCCTGAATAACCACCGGAAGTCGATCAAGACCCGCCTTCTGGGCGGCACGCCAGCGGCGCTCGCCGGCGATAATCTGGTAGTGATCTCCCTGGCGCCTGACAACCAGGGGCTGAATAACCCCTTTTTCTTTTATGGAGGCGACAAGTTCAGCCATTTTCGCATCATTAAATGTTTTTCTTGGCTGTTGACTGTGGGGCTTCAGCTCCTCTATCGGACACGAAAAATATTTTTTCCCGCCCTCCTGTGCTGCTGAGCTCAACAATGCCCCAATACCTTTTCCCAATGCGGGTCGTTTTTTAGCCACGCGCCCCTCCTGCTGCTACTTCTTCCGCCAGATTCATATATGCCTGTGCACCCCTCGATCCAATATCGTACATTAATACGGGTTGTCCATAACTTGGCGCCTCTGAGAGGCGGACATTTCTCGGAATAACGGTATTAAAAACCTTATCCCCAAAATGTTCACGTATTTCGTCACTGACCTGATGGCAGAGATTATTTCTGCCGTCAAACATGGTCAGCAAAATGCCATTGATATCGAGTTCCGGATTCAGGTCCTGCTGCACCAGACGAATCGTCTGCATCAACTGACCCAGCCCCTCCATGGCATAAAATTCACATTGTAACGGGACCAATACCGAATTCGCTGCAGACAAGGCGTTGACCGTCAAGAGACTTAATGATGGGGGACAGTCAATAATAATAAACTGGTAATCATCCAGCATCGACTCAATCGCATTTTTCAGTTGCTTTTCACGATCGGTCTTTTCCAGGAGCTCAATCTCTGCGCCGATAAGATCGGTATTTGAGGGGAGAACGTCCAGATATTCCAGATCGGTCTTCCGCAACACGCTTTGGGCATCTTCCTCCCCCAGCAAAACATTATAAATAGTTGAAATTACTTCTGTTTTATCAACACCGATGCCACTACACGCGTTTGCCTGCGGGTCCATATCGACCAGTAGTGTCTTTTTTTCCGCCGCTGCGAGGGACGCTGCCAGATTGACCGCTGTCGTCGTTTTACCGACCCCGCCCTTCTGGTTGGCTATGGCGATAATCTTTGCCATCAAGAGAACTCCTTTAATCCAGAAACAGGGCAAACACGATCGGATCGCCACAGTTTCAGTAAATAATTGCAGAACGCGGAGAATAACACAGAATAGAGCTGATTTCAGCCCCTATTGTTGGTGAGAAAAATCCTTGCGGGCGATAATGATGTTGCGTTCCGCCCCGGAGAAGGGAAGTTGGTAGTGGGAAATTTTCATGTCGGAAAACCCGTAATCATTCAGATGCACCTCGAGTTGCTTCATCTCGTCAGCAGCTTCGGCTCCCTTCATCGCAATCATTTTTCCGCCCGGTGCGACCCAGCCGGCGGTCAAATTGAATATTGTCTCCAGTGACGAAAAAGCCCTTGTCACGACGACATCGAAGCTTTCGCGGGAAAAACCCCGCGATTCCAACTCCTCAACCCTGCAGTGTTCAATCCGAAC
>CAZQFI010000172.1:0-3415 GCA_964592545.1 uncultured Geobacteraceae bacterium | reverse complement strand
TTTTGAACATTTCGGCACACTCAATTTCGACCTGTGCGCAGAGTTCCTCGATAGAGAAGAGGTCGATCCCTTTGTCGTAAGAGGCAAAAAGAATGATATCGGCCAGTTCTTCAAGGGGCAGATCCTTGTTTTCGAGGATCTTATTGTCGATCACCAGATCCTCCGCTTTTGCCAGGGCAACCAGCTGATCATAGGTTTTGTGCTTTTTCAGCAGGGTGCGGGCGGTCACATTGTCGATCCCCGGAGTCACCGAAACATCGACCTGCAATGCGGTCCGCTTTGCCTCATCTTTTTTACCGGCCGCTCTTTGAGTGGCGGAGCAGGGTCCGATAAACATCAGACCGGCATCTTCGATAGCGGCGACGAATTCATCATCTTCAGCCATGAAACCGTAACCGGAAAAGACAGCGTTGTAGCCATTGTCTTTAGCGATATCGATGATCTGCTGAATTCTTTCGACCCGCTCTTCCTTGGATGCTCCCGAATAATCGGGAACCCGGTGAACCCGGCTGGTGTCGGTGAGCTGACGCAGCTCCGGGGAGAGGGCATTGGGGTAGACGATCGAATCTTTCTCCGACAGGAGGATGCCGAAGTGGCTGATACCCATTTCGGTATAGACATCCATTGCTTCCTTACGGATCGGACCACGACAGACGATCAGGGGTGCCAGATCTTCACAGGCGAAAGAACGGACCCACTCTGATGAGGATTTGCTGAGTCGACGGTCTTTGTGAATCAACGGGTTGTTTGCGTATGAATCTGTATTTTGAGCCATGGGTTTAATCTCCACTTTCCATGTGATTTAAAATAAAGGCGAAAAAGACTTTTTTATTTCAGCGATCAATGGAACTCACGCTGAACACCCTGCCATGCTGACGGCTTGTAGTGGCGCAGGAAGAAGTTGAGATTCTCTCCCAGAACTTTACGCAGATCGGTCGGCATAACCAGTGAGGAAATCGAGCCGAGGGTGAGACCCTCTTTCGGGTTCATCAGCTCTTTCTCGTAACGCAGATTCAGGGCTGCTTCTTCAAGCTTAAGCCATTCTGCAGCTTCTTTTTCGGCATCGGCTTTCGCTTCTGCTCCGTCCATTCCCGCTTTGGTTCGCTCCAGTGTTCCGTCAGCAATCCGCTTCTTGATCGATCCACGCAGTGCCCGCAACTCTTTCTTGTAGACGAATTCCTTACCGGCCGGCCCCATAACGGCAAGGCGGGTCGTCGGCAGTGCCAGAACCAGATCGGCTCCGGTCGGGTAGTTGTTGTAGGAGGCGTAGGCACCACCGTAAGCGTTGCGCAGAATCAGCAGGATTCGCGGGGTGCGGACGTCGACGATCGAATCAAGCATCGAGCGACCGGCCTGAACGATCCCGCGGGCTTCCTGGTCGCGGCCCGGCAGGAATCCGGTGGTGTCTTCCATGAAGATCAATGGAATGTTGTAGATGTTACAGAAGCGGACAAACCGGGCAATCTTGACAGCGGAGTCACAGTCGATCTGACCCGAGGAAACGGCCGAGTTGTTGGCAACAAAGCCGACAACGTTCCCACCTAAACGACCGAAAGCGGTGATCGCTTCACGGGCGCGGGTCGGTTGAATTTCAAAATAATCACCGTGATCGCAGATCTGCTGAATAATGATCGAAACATCAAAAGGAGTATTGAAGCCGGTTGGTGAGTTGAAAGCTTTTTTCAACAGAGTGTTGATCTCCCAGGTCTTCCGGTCGAGAGGATCGCTGGTCTCCTGGAAGGGAGCCAGGGAAAAATTGTTGTCCGGGATATAGCTGAGTAACCGGATTGCCGTTCTCAGCGCGGCTGTTTCATCAGCAACGGTCAGGTCGGAAACTCCGGTTGCAGCGTGAACCTTTGGTCCACCAAGCTCTTCGGGGGTGATGTCTTCACCCAGAACCGATTTAACAACACCGGGACCGGTCAGGCCAAAGAAAGTATCTTCGGGCTGGATAACGAAACTTCCCTGACGCGGCAGGTACGACCCGCCACCGGCATTGAAGCCGAACATGCACATGATGGTTGGGACAACACCACTGATTTTTCGCAGTGCTGTAAACGCTTCGGCATAGCCATCGAGGCCACCGACACCGGCAGGAACGAAGGCGCCGGCCGAATCGTTCATGCCGATCAGCGGGATCCCTTTTTCCCCGGCCATCTGCATCAGACGGGCAAGCTTCTGACCGTTGGTGGCATCGATAGAACCGGCACGTACCGTAAAATCGTGTCCGTAAAGGGCAACATCGCGACCACCGATATTCAGAATGCCGGTTACCAGTGACGCGCCGTCAAGGTTTTTCCCCCAGTTCTGAAAGAGGATATTCGGCTCACTCTCGGTAAGAACCTTGATTCTCTCCCAGACGGTCATCCGCTTCTTAAAATGCTGTTTTTCAATTTGACCGACGGCGACCGATTTGATTGGGCGCTGAATCAGATCGTGTCCCTCTTTCATAACTTCTTCATAAGGACCGGTCTGCCCCGCAACTTCACCGGGAATGGTGAATTCAACTTCTTCTGCTGCTGCGAGTGGATTTTGCAATGAGGGCTTCATTTTGTTTTTTGACATGTTGGACATCCCTTTACAAAAAATAATGGATTTTGTCCGACCTGGTGAATGGGTAAATCTGGTCGAACGTGATCAGCCTGCTGTATAAAATTAAGTAATGTTAAAGATTTTTGTTGCGCGGCAAAGATTCAAAACACCGTTCTTTACTGTCGCAAACAAACAAAAATCTCAGTGAATTGTCAAGAAAAATTTTATTTAGGGTAAAAAAATACAGTTTGAGTTTAAATGGTATCGCAAATCAGGAAGTTTTTTTGCGAGATCTGCTGTTTCTGCGGGTTTTCCCGGGTTGTTTTGTTTTTTTAAACGGAATATCCGAAGAAAAAAGCTCAGCCGCGATATTTTTACGCTGACAAACTTTTAAGGCTTCCTGAATATCGGCTCGTGCTTCGGGGCGATGATAGAGGAGGAGCGCCTTTTGCAGCCGCCGTTCCTTTGTGGTGCGTGGGACATGAACCGGCTGGCCGCTGTAGGGATCTTTTCCGGTGTGATAAATACAGGTCGATAAACTGCCCGGTGTCGGAGTGAAATCCTGCACCTGTTCGACAGTCAGGCGATGGCGCTTCAGGTAGAGGGCAACATCAATCATATCGTTCAGAGTACAGCCGGGGTGGTTGCTGATCATGTAGGGGACAACCGCCTGGCGCAGCCCCAGTTCCCGACTCTGCTGGCGAAAGTGATCGAGGAAGCGGGTAAAGACGTCTGCCCCCGGTTTACGCATAACAGCGGTGACCTTGTCACTGGTTGATTCCGGGGCAACCTTCAGCAATCCACCGACATGGTATTGGAGCAGGTCAGAAAAGTAGCGTTGCTGATCCGGGAGCAGGTCGTAGCGAACCCCCGATGCGATGAA
>CAZQFI010000171.1:0-9361 GCA_964592545.1 uncultured Geobacteraceae bacterium | reverse complement strand
TGTCTCCTACGAGATGGGGAAATCGCTTCAGGAGGGTAAAGGTGAAGTTCAGGAGATGATCTACATCTGTGATCTCGCCGTCGGTCAGTCCCGCCAGCTTTACGGTGTTACCACGGTCTCCGAGCGCGAACATCACCGGATGTACGATCAGTACCATCCCCTCGGCGTTGTTGGAACTATCAGCGCGTTTAATTTCCCCGTTGCTGTCTGGTCGTGGAATGCCATGATCGCCACTGTCTGTGGTGATACTAACCTGTGGAAACCCTCCTCCAAGGTTCCGCTGTGCGCTATCGCCGTGCAAAATATCCTTGCTGCTGTCATCAAAAAAAATGACCTTCCCGAAGGGCTTTTCAGTTTAATTGTCGGGCGCGGCTCTTCTGTCGGGGAGAAGCTCCTTAATGATAAACGGGTTCCGCTGATTTCTATCACCGGGTCTACCGAAGTTGGTCGTCATGGTGCTGAAGTGATCTCCAGGCGTTTTGGTAAAACCATCCTTGAACTGGGTGGTAACAATGCAATTATTCTGACTCCCAATGCCGATCTGAAGATGGCTCTGCCAGCTATTGTCTTTGGTGCGGTCGGAACGGCCGGTCAACGCTGTACTTCAACCCGGCGGCTGATTATTCACGACTCAATCTACGACAAGGTCAAAGATGTCATCGTCAATGCCTATAAAGGGCTGAAAGTTGGCGATCCCCTTGATGAAAATAATCATGTTGGGCCCCTGATTGACAAGAACGCCGTGACCGACTTCACTCTGGCCCTCGAAAAAGTTGTTCAAGAAGGGGGAACCGTTGTTTATGGTGGCGAGGTTCTTGACGGTGCAGGTTACGAGTCGGGCTGTTATGTGACCCCGGCGATTGTTGAAGCAGAAAACAGTTACGAGATCGTTCAGGAAGAGACATTTGCGCCCATTCTTTATCTGATCCGCTACAGCGGCGATGTTAGTAACGCCATTGAACTCCACAATGATGTTGTTCAGGGACTCTCCTCTGCTATTTTCACCGAGAACCTCCTCGAAGCCGAAGAGTTTCTCTCAGCTGCCGGTTCTGACTGCGGTATTGCCAATGTCAACATTGGCACCTCGGGAGCGGAAATCGGTGGCGCTTTTGGGGGCGAAAAAGAGACCGGTGGTGGTCGCGAATCGGGCTCTGATGCGTGGAAAGCCTACATGCGTCGTCAGACCAATACCATCAACTACGGCCGTACTTTGCCGTTGGCACAGGGAATCAAATTCGATATTTAATTATTTGTTAAGGGGGGGGATCACAATGTGTTTCCCCCTTTTTTGTGATGTGTTTTGTTATCAACCTGTCTGCATAATGTGGGCAAAAACTCAAAAGGAGAGAGTAGATGAAGCAGATGAAACTTGTATCAATTGTTCTTGCTCTTGTGTTGACCGTCTTTCTGGCGACAACCAGCTTTGCGAACACCCTCGAAGAGATCGTCAAGCGTGGTGAACTGCGTGTTGCTGTACAGTCGGGTGCACCACCATACGCTTTTATCGACAAGCATGGTGTTCCTGCCGGTTCGATGGTCGATTTCTCCCAGGGAATGGCTGATGCCATGGGTGTTAAGCTCAAGGTTCTCGATTATGACTGGGACGGTCTGATCCCTGCGTTGCTATCGGGCAAAGCTGATATTCTTGCTGCCGATATGACTCCAACCTTAAAGCGGGCTCTTAAAGTCTCTTTCAGTGACCCGTGGATCTATGTTCAGCCGTGTATCTTTACCAAGACAGAAGCCCCTTATCAGACCCTTGAGGATGTCAACAAGCCCGATGTCACTGTAGGTGTTCTCCTAGGTTCAACCGGTGAAGTGATTGCAAAAAAATACCTCCCCAATGCCAAAATCAAATCGTATAAAGGTGGTGGCCGGATGATCGTCCAGGCCCTCGAAGCCGGCCATGTCGATGCCGGCCTCAACGATGACCTTGCTGTTCTGACTGTTCTTCCCGATTTTCCACCCAACTCCATCCGCCTCCTTGACAAGCGCATCGGCCAGGGGAAAGATCCCCTCTCATTTGCCGTCAGACCCGAGTCTGTCAACCTGTGGCAGTGGATTAATCTCTATTTCAAGACCATCAGGTCAAATGGTGAGTACGGTAAGAACATCAGATACTGGATGGAAGGCATTGAGTGGAAGAAGGACCACTAAGCTCCTTGCGTTTTTGAAATGCCATGTAAGTGAAGGATGATAGTATCGCTGGAATCGGACAAGCTCCGATTCCAGCGATATAGAACACGGAAGGTCACATGCTCGATAATTTTAATTTCAGAGTCATTCTGGAATACATGCCACTGTTTTTAACCGGTCTCAAATACACCTTTCTTATCTCTCTGGTTTCGTTGTTCCTGGCCCTCATCGTTGGAATTATCGCCTGTGCCTGTCGAATCTCGGGTTTTAAGTTCCTGAAATATCCGGTTATTGCCTATATCGAAATCATCCGTTCAACACCATTGCTGGTACAGATCTATTTTTTCTATTTCGGACTGCCGACTCTCGGGATCAGAGTTCCCGAAATCCAGACCGGAATCATCGCCTTGATGCTCAATTCGGGTGCCTATATTGCTGAAATTATCCGGGCCGGGATTAACTCTGTCGATGCCGGCCAGATTGAGGCTGGACATGCCTCGGGACTTAATTATGTCCAGCGGATGAGATTTATCATCCTCCCCCAGGCACTCGGAGTGACGATCCCGCCATTACTGGGGCAGGCGATTGTCCTGGTTAAAGATACGGCTCTTTTGTCGCTGATTTCAGTTATGGAACTGACCCGCAGCGGCCAGACCCTGACCTCTGAACGTTTTATGCCCTCTGAAGCTTTTTTGACCGTCGCTTTCTTCTATATGGTGATCTACTTCTGTTTGAAGCCCCTTGCCGACTGGTCTCAAAAGAAACTGATTTTCAGGGAGGCATATTAATATGATGTCTTTCTATTTCGGCCGACTGGTTGAGATCTTTCCGTTCTTTCTCACCGGTTTGTGGATGACGGTCAAGGTTGCGTTCCTCAGCCTGATCATCTGCACCATTCTCGGGTTTATCTTCGGGATGATGCGGGCCAGTAATAATCTGATTTTAAAACGGATCATCGGGGGGTACGTTGCTTTTGCCCGGGGAACTCCGTTTGTTGTCCAGATCTTTATCGTCTTTTTTATCTTCCCCGAATGGGGACTTCAGCTCGACGCATTTCCGGCCGCAATCCTCGCAATGGCGATCATGGGATCGGCCTTCGTCTGCGAAATTGTTGCCGGCGGAATCAGCTCCATTCAAAAAGGGCAGTGGGAAGCGGCAGCTTCTTCCGGGCTGACTAAACTACAGCAATTACGTCTGGTTATTGTGCCCCAGGCGATGAAAGTCATTGTGCCGCCCCTGGTTGGACAGTACGTACTTCTGATTAAGGACACCTCGGTTGTCTCAGTTATCGGCGTGACCGAGCTGACCCGGGTCGGTTGGGTGACCGTCATAAGAATTCCCGAGGGGCTGATGGTCTTTGCTCTGGTTGGCGTTCTCTATTTTGTGATCTCATACCCGCTGATTCTCCTGTCCAATTATCTGGAAAAGAGGATGGCGGTGTAGCATCAGACGTTACGGTTTGTGACTTTATGAAGGGTTTAAACGAAAATGATCGAATTTAAAGGCGTCAACAAGTGGTTCGGTAAACTCCACGTTCTCAATGATATCAATCTGATGATCCCCAAAGGGGAAGTTCTGGTTATCTGTGGGCCCAGCGGCTCCGGAAAATCGACTTTAATTCGCTCTATCAACAAACTGGAGCCGATCCAGAAGGGTGAAATTATTGTCAACGGAATGTCGGTCCATAAATCCTCAACAAACCTGACAAAGCTGCGGGAAGAGATCGGTTTTATTTTTCAGCAGTTTCACCTCTATCCCCACATGACCGTCCTTCAGAATATTATGCTGGCTCCGGTCAATGTGAAAAAGATCTCCAAACCCGAAGCCGAAAAAATTGCCCGCCAGAAACTGGAGCGGGTCGGACTGGCAGAAAAAGCGGACGCCTATCCCGCCCAACTCTCAGGCGGACAGCAACAGCGTGTTGCTATTGCCCGCGGCTTGGCCATGTCTCCCGAAATCATGCTGTTTGATGAACCCACGTCAGCACTTGATCCCGAAATGATCGGTGAAGTTCTCGATGTCATGGTCGGGTTGGCATCCGAAGGGATTACCATGTGTGTTGTAACCCACGAAATGGGCTTTGCCAAAAAAGTTGCCGATCGGGTGCTGTTCATGGACGAAGGGAAGATCATCGAAACTGGTAAGCCGGTTGATTTTTTTGATAACCCGCAAACAGACCGGGCCGCTGACTTTATTAGTAAAATATTGACTCATTAGAATTTTGAATGATATTGAGTATACTTTCGTTACAGGTTTCAGAGGGCCCCTCGGGCCAACCATAAACAAAGGAGGAATAAAATGAAAAAGCTCTATCTACTGGTCATCGTCCTATTGCTTTTTTCGCTACAGCCGGTTCTGGCCTCAACACCGTCAAACACTCTGGTTATGGCCAACAGTATCGATGATATCATCACCCTTGATCCGGCAGAAATTTTTGAATTTTCGGGGGCTGAGTATGCGGCCAATACTTATGACCGCCTGATTGGTTATGACGTCGATGATGTCAGCAAGATCTCTGGTGTTATTGCTGAAAGCTGGACAATTTCACCTGACGGTAAAACCTATGTCTTCAAGATCAGAAAAGGGATCACATTTGCTTCCGGAAATCCACTGACAGCCGAAGACGTGGTCTTTTCCCTGCAGCGGGTTATCAAACTCGACAAGTCCCCGGCATTTATCCTGTCCCAATTTGGTTTCACCCCGGAGAACGTCGCCCAAACAATCTCCAAGGTCGACGATTATACCGTTAAAGTGGTTGTCAACAAGGCTTATGCCCCAACGTTCTTCCTCTACTGTATGACTTCGACTGCCGGTTCGGTGGTTGACAAGAAAACAGTGATGGCGCACGAGAAGGATGGTGATCTGGGTTACGGCTGGTTGAAAACCGCTTATGCCGGTTCCGGGCCATTCAAATTGAAGGCGTGGAAGGCCTCTGAATCACTCATTCTTGATCGTAATGACAATTACTGGGGTGATAAAGCCAAGCTGAAGCGGGTATTTATCCGCCATATTCCCGAATCTTCAACACAACGTCTGCTGCTTGAAAAAGGTGATGTTGACATTGCCAGAAACCTTGGACCCGATGATATTAAAGGGCTGGCCGGAAACAAGGATATTGTTATCCGCAAGAAAGCAAAAGGGGCCGTCTGGTATCTGGGCCTTAATCAGAAGAACAAATACCTGAAAATTCCTCAGGTTCGTCAGGCACTGAAGTACCTGATTGACTACAAAGGGATGGAACAGACCATTCTTAACGGCAAGGCTACGGTTCATCAGGCATTTTTGCCCAAGGGATTTCTCGGTGCTTTGGAAGAGACACCGTTCTCTCTGAATGTCGCTAAAGCAAAAGCACTGTTGAAAGAGGTCGGGCTGGAAAACGGCTTTACTGTCACGATGGATACCCGGAACAACGAACCGACAACCTCGATGGCAATCGCGATTCAGGGAACCTTTGCTCAGGCAGGGATCAAACTCGAAATTATCCCGGGTGAAGGAAAGCAGACCCTGACAAAGTATCGTGCCCGTAACCATGATATCTATATTGGCCGCTGGGGACCCGACTATATGGATCCACACACCAATGCGGATACCTTTGCACGGAACCCTGACAATTCTGACAATGCCAAATCAAAACCACTGGCATGGCGGAATGCCTGGGATATCCCGGAAATGACCAAGAAGGCCGACGCTGCAGTGCTTGAAAGAGATACGGCCAAGCGGGCTCAGATGTATCTCGATTTACAGCGCGAGCATCAGCAGGTTTCACCATTTGTCATCATGTTCCAGGATATTGAAATTCTGGCTGAGAGG
This sequence comes from uncultured Geobacteraceae bacterium, assembly GCA_964592545.1. Lineage (GTDB taxonomy): Bacteria > Desulfobacterota > Desulfuromonadia > Desulfuromonadales > Geopsychrobacteraceae > Desulfuromusa. Next base: position 3,415 of record CAZQFI010000171.1, on the reverse strand, counting down.
GCAAACGTCAAAGGCTTTATTCTCGGGCCAAGCTTTGACAGTAACTTCTATCAGTATGTGACCAAATAAACGCTCAATCCGATTTCCGGCAGTTGCCTTTTGACGGGTGACTGCCGGAATTTTTTTATCATGAACGATTGGTATCCGGTCAGGCAGGATTGATGGCTCAGACGTATTCCCGTATGAAGTTCAAGACAACTTCAGTCAAAATTTTTAAATTTCTTTGCATGATTGCAGTGACTTTTCTCGGGTTGCTGCTCATCACTTTCTTAATCGGCAGGGTTGTCCCGATCGATCCGGTCCTTGCGGTTGTCGGTGATAAAGCCTCTCATGAAGTCTATGAGCGGGCCAGAATTGCCATGGGACTGGATCTCCCGCTTTGGAAACAATTTCTGATTTATATTGGAAGTGTTTTACGGGGTGATTTCGGCATGTCGGTTTTGACAGCGAAACCGGTTCTTGATGATATCCTGCGGGTTTTTCCGGCGACAATGGAGCTGGCTTTTCTGGCGACTCTCTTCGGGGTTTTTGTTGGTATTCCCCTGGGTGTTATCTCGGCCGTCAAACGGGGAAAGTTCCTCGATCATGTCTCGCGGGTGGTTGGTCTGCTCGGATACTCATTGCCGATCTTCTGGCTGGCGTTGCTGGCGCTGATGATTTTTTACGCCAAGTTTGATCTGCTCCCGGGGCCGGGCCGAGTCGATGTTTTTTATGAGGGGCTGGTGGAACCGGTGACCGGTTTTATGCTGATAGACTCTGCGATGGCGGGGGAGTGGGAGATCTTCAGCAATGCCCTGTCTCACCTTGTCATGCCGGCAACCCTGCTGGGCTATTACAGTATGGCTTATATTTCCAGAATGACCCGATCCTTTATGATTGAACAGTTACGTCAGGAATATGTCCTGACCGCCCGCGTCAAGGGTGTTGCTGAATGGAAGGTGATCTGGGGGCATGCTTTTGGCAACTGTGCGATCCCTCTCATCACCGTTGTTGCTCTCAGTTTTGGATCGTTGCTCGAAGGTTCAGTATTGACAGAAACTATTTTTGCCTGGCCGGGTCTTGGATTGTATCTGACGAAATCTTTACTCAATGCCGACATGAATGCCGTGCTGGGAAGTACGATTGTTGTGGGAAGTATTTTCCTCGGGGTGAATATTTTTTCCGATTTTCTTTACAAAGTTTTCGATCCGCGCGCTCGATTATAGGAAAATTGTGGTGAACTCAAACTGATGATCGATAAAATGACAACACCTGTCACTCTCAAGCAGTGGCTTTTGACCGATACTCCAGACTCAGCATTCCAGGCTGCAAGTGGCCGTGCCTATCTCGGCACTCTTGAATTTCTGAAGAATCGCCTCGCTGTTATTGGTCTCATTATTATTGCGGCGCTGGTTCTTATTGCTGTTTTTGCTCCGCAGATCGCCCCTTTTGACCCGATTCTGACGAATCTGAGTCAGAGATTGCAACCGTTCTCTGCTGAGCATATTTTTGGAACAGATGAACTGGGGCGCGATATTTTCAGCCGGGTCATCTGGGGGTCCCGACTGACGCTGTATGTTATCGGACTGGTTGCTATTATTGCCGCACCGGTCGGGATTGTTGTCGGAACGGTCGCCGGATATTTCGGTGGTTTTATTGATACTGTTTTAATGCGGATTACCGACATCTTTCTCGCATTTCCCAAATTGATTCTGGCTCTGGCATTTGTCGCTGCACTTGGTCCCGGAATAGAAAATGCGATTATTGCCATTGCGATCACATCGTGGCCCCCCTATGCACGGATTGCCAGGGGTGAAACAATCACGATAAGAAATTCCGATTTTGTCCGGGCGATCCAGTTGCAGGGTGCCGGACCGATCCGAATCATCATCAGGCACATTATGCCGCTGTGTCTTTCATCGCTGATTGTCCGGGTGACTCTCGATATGGCAGGGATTATTATTACCGCTGCAGGGCTTGGTTTTCTTGGGCTTGGTGCTCAGCCGCCATCTCCGGAATGGGGAGCTATGACGTCAAGTGGCCGTGCTTATATCCTCGACCACTGGTGGTTGATTACAATGCCGGGAATGGCGATCTTTGTCGTCAGTCTTGCGTTTAACCTCCTGGGCGACGGCCTGCGTGAGGTTCTTGATCCTAAAAGTGACAATTGATGGACTCTGTGATGACTGAAACTGGACCGCTTCTGACAGTTAGAAACCTCAATATAACGTTCCCGTCACCGAAAGGGGATGTCCATGCGGTGAAAAATGTCAGTTTTTCGCTTGGCAAGGAAAAAGTAGGAATTGTCGGTGAGTCCGGTTCCGGAAAGTCGGTCACCGGCCGTTCTATCCTGCGGTTGTTGCCACCTTACGCAAAAATTTCGGCTGCTGAAATTTCGTTTCAGGGCAGGGATCTTCTCGCTTACAGTGAAAAAGAGATGCGCCAGATCCGTGGAAACGAGATCTCCATGGTGATGCAGGACCCAAAATATTCCCTGAATCCGGTAAGAACGATCGGCGAACAGATCAGCGAAGCTTATATCGTACACAGCAAAGTCTCGAAAACCGTGGCTCGGGAACAAACGCTGAAAATGTTGACAGCGGTCAGGATCAGAAATCCGGAACAGGTCTATCGCCTTTATCCTCATCAGGTCTCCGGGGGGATGGGGCAGAGGATCATGATTGCGATGATGCTGATTCCCGATCCCAGCCTGCTGATTGCCGACGAGCCGACATCGGCTCTCGATGTGACGGTTCAGTTGCAGGTTCTTGCGATTCTTGATGATCTGGTCAGTCAGCGGGGGATGGGGCTTGTCTTCATTTCTCATGATCTGGAACTGGTGGCATCCTTCTGTGATCGGGTCATCATTATGTATGGTGGACGAATTATGGAGATGATTGATGCCGATCAGTTGTACAAATCGACTCATCCATACACCCGTGGCCTTTTAAATTGCCTCCCCCGCATCGATGGTAAAAACCGCCGGTTGGCGACTTTGAAACGGGATGAAGCGTGGCTGGATGCCGATTTTTCAGCACTGCCAGTGGAGTAGGTCTATGTTGAATGTTTCAAAGTTGAATATCACTTTTGGTCATGGTGCCGAAGCCAATCATGCCCTGAAAGATGTTTCGTTTTCGGTCAAACGCGGCGAGAGCTTTGGATTGGTGGGCGAGTCAGGTTCCGGTAAATCGACCGTTTTGAACTGTATTTCCGGGCTGCTGCATCACTGGAGTGGCTCCATTGAGATTGATGGAGAGACAGTAGGTAAAAAAAGAGATCTGGCTTTTTACCGGAAGGTACAGCTGGTTTTTCAGGATCCTTACGGGTCATTACACCCGCGTCACACCATTGATCGTGCTTTGAAAGAGCCACTGGCTATCCACGGTTTTAGTGATGCCAATCAACGGGTCGAAAAAGTTTTGACCGAAGTTGATCT
>CAZQFI010000170.1:0-3899 GCA_964592545.1 uncultured Geobacteraceae bacterium | reverse complement strand
GTTCCCGTATGGGCTTTGTAAACCATGCCGCTCTCCTGAACGTCACCAGATCGTCGTGCGAAACCGACTGAAGAATCACAATGTATTGAGTGAAATGGAAGCCCCTGCCCTGTTGACAGGTTTTGTCACGACAGATGTGCTGCTGCCGGCAACTTTTGCGGGGAACCGAAAAATTACGGGACTTTGTTCCGTTGAAGGCCCATGTGTTTCCTGAAAAAAGATTACCATTTCATCGCTGATTTAACAATCTGATAACGCGATAAAAATAAGGTTAACTTATTGATTTATATGGATAATTATATTTTTATCGGGATTGCGGTTATGGTGAGCAGCACCGACATTGTGCTGAGGGGTAGAGCCTCGGGTTCACAAAAAGGATCAGAGCTCTATTTTCTGCGCTTCAAACGTCATTATGTGTGCTATTTTAAAGGCATTCTACTGAAAACTTGAGGGTTTTAAAGACCCTCTGGAATTCTCGGGCGTGGTGGCTGAAAAAGCAACCGATTGATCAGTTCCTCTGGAGGAGCAGCAAAGGGCTATGAAGTCACTCAGCGTTAGAATTATGGTTGTCTTTTCGTTCGTCATCGTGATGGTCGTGGCGATCATTTCACTGCTCGTTCAGCATTATGTCGTTCAGGAGACAACCAAAACCGAGATCGACAACGCGCGCCTTCAGCGTGACCAGGCCGTTAAGATGATTGAGATCGCCTGGGAAAATCACCTTTACCATCGCAAAACATTATTGGCCGAACGACGGAATTTGCTAAGCGATGTGACTGCCATTGCTTTTGGTGTCATAAAGAACGCTAGAGAAAAGGCTGTCAACCACGAAATAACCGAAGACGAAGCCAAAAAACTGGCGATGGATACAATCCGCAACATGAGATTTTCCAATGGAGCGGGATATTTCTGGATCCAGGACTGCCAAAAACCCATTCCCTATATGCTGATGCACCCGGTTGTCCCGGCACTCGACGGAAAACCGTGTAATGCTGATGTCTGTTACACCGCACTCGACGATGGCAGCAATCTCAACGCAAAATTTGTCGAAATCTGTCAAAAATCAAAAAAGAAAGAGGCTTTTTTACCCTATCGCTGGCCAAAGCCAACAAAAGAGGGGCTCAGTGAAATTCAGCCCAAGCTCTCTTTTGTCAAGATTTACCCCGAGTGGGGGTGGCTTATCGGCACCGGACTTTATATTGATGATATTGAACGGGAGAGCAATAAGAATCTGGAGCTGGTGAAGGAGAAGATTATAAAAAATCTTTCCTCAATCCGGATCGCCAAATCGGGATATATTTTCATTTTTGACAAAAATCTCAACTTTGTTGCCCATCCGACGTTGAGAGGGGTGTATGGAGGAGACCGCTTAAGGCCCGATACCGGAACATCCATTCTTAAAGATCTGATCAAAACATACAATGGCAAGAACGGTGAGCTTCTCAAATATATGTGGGAAAAGCCCGGAGGTAAAAAGGGGGAGTATTATAAGAAGATCGGGATTGTCTCCTACTTTGAACCCCTCGGATGGTACATTTGCGCAAGTGTCTATGAGGATGAATTAGAGGCTCCCGCCCAACAATTGATGACCAAAATATTGTTGGCTTCGGTGGCCCTTCTGTTTATTGCCCTGTTTTTTGCGTGGTGGCTGTCAAAGAGCGTTTCCAAACCGATAGTTCATCTTGCGACAACCGCCAAAAAGATCGAAAAGGGAGAGATTAAAACGATCGAACCCCAGTCGGGTGGTCTGGTCGAGATAGAATCGCTGGCGACCTGTTTACGCGATATGCTGGTCTCCCTGAATAAGGTCAATGATCGCCTGCGCCAGACACAGAAGATGGAAGCCATCGGTCAACTGGCCGGGGGGATTGCTCACGATTTCAACAATATGTTGAGTGGTATCATGGGTTGTGCCGCTCTTCTGGAAAAGCGGCTGCCCAAAGACAGCCCCCACCTTAAATATATTTCGATGATCAATGATTCGGCAAATCGTGCCGCTGAGCTCGCGGCCCAGCTTCTCACCTTCAGCCGAAAAGAGGCGCTGCTTGTTTCCAGGACCGATCTCCATTCTGTGATCCTCGACGCCATCGCGATTCTTGGAACCACGATTGACAAGCGCATCTCAATCAAGACCGAACTGAAGGCAGAAAAATGTATTATCGAAGGGGAACATTCACAGCTCCAGACCGTTTTTATCAACCTTGGCATCAATGCCTCCCACGCAATGCCGGATGGCGGGGAACTCAGTTTTTCTACCAGGGTTGTTCGGGGTGATGCCAGCTGGAGCGGTGGTGGTGATTCGATTGTTGTTCCCGGATTGGACTATATCGAAATTTCTGTCGTCGATACCGGTGTCGGGATGTCTCCGGAAACCCTTACCCATATATTTGAGCCATTCTTCACGACCAAGGGGCTGGGTGAGGGAACCGGGCTCGGACTTGCCAGTGCCTATGGGATTGTTCAGCAGCACAAGGGGATGATCACCGCAGACAGTATCGTCGGTGAGGGGAGTCAGTTCAAAATTGTGCTCCCTCTTGCCGCAGTCAAAACGGATGAGGTATTTCAGCCGGTCGAATATGATCCGTCAGAATTAACGACGGGAACAGGAACGGTTCTGGTTGTTGATGACGAAGAAGTTTTACGTTTCATTCTTGAACGCATTCTTGTCGATTGCGGATATCGTGTCCTGCTGGCAGAAAACGGCAAAGAGGCCATCGATATCTACACTGGACAGACGGAGAGTATTGACCTGGTCGTTTGTGACATGATCATGCCGGAGATGAACGGCTCAGAATGTTTCCAGAAACTGAAGAATATAAACCCCGATATAAAGTTCATTATTGCCTCGGGATTTACCAAAGATAACAGCGTTGAAGAGTTAAAGAAAAAAGGTTTGAGCGGGTTTATCAAAAAACCGTTTAAAGCCGCCGCCATCAGTCAGCTGATTGCCAGGATAATGAAGGCGGATTCCTGATGTGGCGAGTTGCGGAAAGAATTCTGGAGATAGTTTACATAAACAGAAAAACGTCAACATGTTAGGCCTGTATCAAGATAATCCATAGTTGTACTTTTGCTTATCTTGATATGACTGTCATTATGTGGATTGATAGACTGTTAAAAGAGCGGGCCGAAATAGCCTGCACATTTCGTCTGGTTGTCCTGGTTGCCGGAGCGCGGCAAACGTGGAAAATCTCGTTATTGCAACGAATGTTGCCTGCAGCAGCTTATGTCACTCTCGATCGCGTTATTGTGGCAGCGGAAGCAGAGGAGACCCCAGTTATTTTCTTGATCAATTTGATGGACAGACGATTATCGATGAAATACAGCATGCTCCATCTTTGTTGCGGGAGCTGAAAATCTGCATTGACAAATTTATGTGGCTAGCATTCGTTGTTGTCGAAAAAATAATGATTTTTGTCGGCGGTTCTGCGATTGCAGGTTTTTTATTAATTTGTTTAATCCTTTTTGCGGCTGTGGTCTAATTGTAAAAGTTTTATTGACATGATGCGCATTTGTAATTATTTTTTCAGAAAAATAATAATTTTGTGAGGTTTGCTCATGGGAATAAACTTTTCTGATTTCCGACCGGCAGGTTACGCATACTTGTTGGAAAGATATGCGCTTGCGGAGATGCCTCATTGGCACAGATCATCGGTGTCTACCACAGGCACTCATTTTTCAAAGATTCAGGATGGATTTGTTAATGAGGTTTTCAGAACTCAATACTGGCCCGGAGAAACAGCTGGTAACCATCTTGAATTTGCGCTGAAATATGACGGGATCAACCTGAGATTGCTTGCTCAAATCTTCGAGCACGTTCCTCAGGAAGAGCTCACCGAGTACATCAAATCCAAGCCAACCGGAAAGTACGCTCGAAGAATCTGGTTTTTCTATGAGTT
>CAZQFI010000169.1:0-5068 GCA_964592545.1 uncultured Geobacteraceae bacterium | reverse complement strand
TTCTGATTTCGCTACCGCAGAATGCCCAGTTTGAAGATCTGAAAGAAGGAGATGCGGTCAAAGTTGGAATCCATCGTGACGACCTGAAATGTTATCGGGAGTAGGATGATGAAAAAACGCAGCGGCACATTTTACCTATTGATGGTTCCCGTCTTGTTGTGGCTGATAATGTTGATTGTTATCCCTCACCTTGACCTGTTTTTTAAATCTTTCCGGTTTGAAAATGATGACGGTATGATAGTTTTTTCGCTGAATAACTATCTGGCGTTTTTTGAAGACAAAATCTACTGGCTCACCTTTGTGAAAACGGCACTCTATTCTATCGGGGTGACGATTCTGGCATTCGTTGTCACGTTCCCTGTGGCATTCTATCTGACCAAAATTATTGCAAAAAAATACAGCAGTTTCATGGTGTTGCTGCTGCTGATACCAATCTGGATCGGGGAACTGGTCACAATTTACGGCTGGATGATCCTGCTGGGTGACCGCGGGGTGATCAATAACTTTCTGATTGGTCTCGGGGTGATCGATACACCGATCGTGATGCTCTACAACAATTTCAGTATGACAATCGGTCTGTTGTATATGTCGATGCTGTTTATGATTATCCCGATGATGTCGGCGCTGGAAAGTCTTGACGACAGCCTCATCGAGGCGGCGAGTGATCTCGGTGCGTCCAAGTGGACAATCTTCCGCCAGATTATTATCCCCTATACCACTCCCGGGATTGCTTCGGGGGGCATCATCGTCTTCATGCTGGTCATCGGTGATTATGTTGCACCGAATATCCTCGGGGGCAAGAGTGCTCTGTGGTTTACCGAGCAGATTTACAACGAGTTTCTGGCAACCTTTAACTGGAACGAAGGGGCTGCCTTCGGCTTTCTGCTGTTGATGTTGTCGTCGGCGATTATCTGGCTGGCGCTGAAACTGACCGGTCAAAAACTTGATAAGGTGGGATCATGATACGTTCGCTACCCTGTTCATCGCTGTATAAAAACAGTTACCGACTTTATATCATCCTGTTTTACGTTTTTCTGATTATGCCGCTGGTGACGATCTGCGTTCTGGCATTTAACGATTCCGATTTCATTGCGTTGCCGTGGAACGGTTTCTCCCTTGACTGGTTTTTTGCCAATAACAATGACCGTCTCGGCCTGTTCAAGGATACCGATCTGCTGCTGAGTATCTGGATAAGTTTGAAAACCGGCTTCTTTGTCGCGTTGTTTTCGACCGTCATCGGGACAATCGCCGCGCTGTTATTTGAGGAAGAGGATTTCAAGCTGAAGGGATTGCTTTACTTCCTCGCGCTGGCACCACTGGTTATTCCCGGTGTTGTCCTGGGGATCTCGATCCTCCTCTCCTCAACGTTCGCTGGAACCTACATCGAGAATACTTTCGGCGTTGATGTTGAATTTCTCCGTCCCAGTTTCTGGCTGGTCGTTATCGGTCAGTTCTCATTCGGTGCGACCTACGTCATGCTGCTGGTGAGTGCCCGGCTGAAGAAATTCGACCGTTCCCTCGAAGAGGCGGGCCAGAGTCTGCGTGCGACTCGGCTGGAGGTCATTCGACTGATTACGATTCCGTTTCTCCGTCCGGCGATCATCGGCGCGTTTGTTGTCGCTTTCCTGATCAGCTTTTCCAACTTTAATACGACAATCTTCCTTGTCGGTTCGGATCCAACCTTGCCGGTTGATCTCTATTCACGGATAAAGTTCAGCTCGACTCCGGTTTTGAATGCGGTATCGTTCCTGATTGTTGCCTTTATTTCTCTGTCGGCAATGATCAGTTTCGCCCTGAATTTCAGGAAAAAGCAGTAGCCGCGATCCTGTGAGTGTGATGACATAATGCTTATAGCTCACATCAGTGATCTCCATATTGCTGAAGATGGTCAAAACGCTTATGGCGAGGTTCCGACAGCACAGAACCTCGCCCGCTGCGTTGCCCACATCAACCAGCTGCAGCCGTCGGTTGATCTGGTTCTGGTGACGGGAGATATTACCTACGCCGGATTGCAGAGTGAAGCAGAACTGGCGGCGGAGCTCCTCGGAAAGCTCGGTGCCCCCTATTACCTTATTCCCGGGAATCATGACGATCGTGCTGTTCTGCGATCGGTTTTCAAACAACGGGGCTGTCCTGCGACCGCTGACAATTTTATCAATTATGTTGTTGACGATTTTCCCTTGTGTTGTATCGCGCTCGATACAATTGTCCCCGGTGAGCCGGGTGGTGAGGTTTGTGCTGAGAGGGCAGCGTGGCTTGAAGAGCAGCTGGAGAGAACCGCGGGCCGGCCAACGCTCATCTTTATGCACCACCCGCCGGTTAAGTGTGGTGTGCTTGAGACCGATGAGGATGGTTTTGTCGGTGCTGATCTGCTGGGGGCTGTTATTGAAAAGTATCCCAATATTGAGCGGATTTTATGCGGGCATATTCATCTGACGACCCATGTTCGCTGGCGGGGAACAGTTATCTCAACCGCGGCCAGCATGGGATTACAATTGTTACTCGACCTGACTCTGAAACTGCCCTCAAGTTTCTATAAAGACGCCCCCTGCTACCAGCTCCACTACTGGTCTCCCGACCGGCAGCTGATTTCTCACACCGTTTCCCTCCATGAGATGGAAGGACCGTACCTGTTCTAAATGGTTCATTGCGGATTTGGAATCTATTGATTCCGGAACAGCAAAAGCAGGCTATCGACGACCCGATAGCCTGCTTTTGCTGTTGGTAGAGAGTTTGGAGGGAGGTCGCTGCGTTGTTACCCTTTTTTCCGCTGTTTGAAGATCTGATAGATGGGCGGAACCAGCAGCAGGAAAATAATCCCCCACAGAGCCAGAGCCTGGGGACGGTTGAAGAAAATGGCGTAACTGCCGTGCCCCATAATCAGAGCCTGGGCAAAGCCGGTTTCAGCAATCGGGCCGAGGATCAGCCCCAAAATCAGTGCTCCGAGTGAAAAGCCGGTCTTTTGCAGAATAATGGCGACCAGGCCACAGATCAGGGCGATGAAAATATCGAGAATACTGTTGTTCATTGCGTAGGAGCCCAGTACCGAGAATAGACACACCACCGGAATCAGGAGTGACGTTGGAGTGAGAGAGATTCGGGCAAAGTAGGGGGCCATGAACAGACCGAGCAGCAGGAAGACAATGTTGGCAATAAACAGCGAGAGGATAAAGGCGTAAGTCATCTCACCGTAGGTGGTGAACAGTTCGGGACCGGGGATCAGTCCGTGGATTAACAGCCCGCCCAGCAGTGCTGCTGCGACACTGTTGCCGGGGATTCCCAGCGTCAGGGTCGGAACCAGTGACCCACCGACACAGCCGTTATTGCCCGCCTCAGCTGCTGCAATTCCTTCAGGGTTTCCTTTGCCGAACAGCTTGGGATTTTTGGAACGTCGCCGGGCAATGTTGTATGACATGAAAGCTGCAATTGTGGCCCCTTCTCCAGGGAGGATTCCGACGACTGTTCCAACCAGAGAACCGAGTGCGATGGGTTTATGAATCCCCTTTGGCAGCGGTTCGCGTTTAATTTTAGTGATCGTCGATTTGTCGGTAATAATACTTTTTGCCCCGGTCAACTCGAGCATCTGCGAAATGGAAAACATGCCGATGAGGGCCGGCATAAAAGCAATCCCGTCGAACAGGTCGGTGAGTCCCATGGTGTAGCGCAGCATCCCCGACATCGGGTCGGTTCCGACAACGGCCATGATGAGACCAATCAGTCCCGAAATGATCGCTTTCACCAGCCGGTTTTCATCGTCTGCCATCGAGACAATTCCGGCCAGGCCCAGGATTGCCAGCAGGAAATATTCGGGGGGGCCGAAGGTGAGGGCAAATACTGCCAGAATGGGGGCGATCAGCAGGAGAATGAACGTTGAGAACATCCCGCCGGTAAAGCTGGCGATCACCGAGACTTTCAGTGCCAGGCCACCGTGTCCCTGCTGGGTCATCGGATAGCCCTCCATTGCCGTTGCGACAGCCGCCGGAGTTCCCGGAGTCCGTAGTAAGATTGCCGGAATTGATCCGCCGTACATGGCACCACAGTAGACGCCGCCCATCAGCAGTAACCCGGTCAGTGGTTCGAGGGCGAAGGTGACCGGGATCAGCAGGGCAACGGCCATTGTTGCAGTCAGGCCGGGCATTCCACCAACAATAACGCCGGAGGTTGTGCCGATAAAAACAGCAAACAGGGAGATCGGTGTAAACAGAGCCTGAAGGGCTTGCAGAATCATAAGCAGACCTTTTTAGAACAGAGAACCTTCGGGTAGTGGAACTTCAAGCAACTTGGCAAAAACAAGATAAACAAAAAGCAGCACCCCGATCGAGGTGAGACCGATCGATAATGGTTTCTTTGCCCCAAGCAGGAGCATGGCAAGGGGGAGAAACAGAGCCGATGAGAGGTAAAATCCTAAATACGACAAGGCTGTTGAATAGATCAGCAGCAGGATGAAGAGCCCCCAGAAGCGCATCGGGACTGTGGCGATGGTCATTTTTTCAGATTCAGACTGACCACGGTTCTTAAACCAGAGGAATATTTCGAGACAGCAAAAAACTCCCAGCGCCATTCCCAGAAACCGGACATAGAGTGCAGTGGATCCCTGAACCGAAACGGGATAACTCGCAGTGCTGCGGTAGAGCAGCACTGCGAGGATCAGGTAGCCACTGAGGATAAGTAACTCAGCAAGGCGTTTTGTCATAATGGTTTACCATGGGTTCATGTCGTAGAATTTCTGCGTTTCAGCCTGCAGGTTTGTCAGGTATTCCCGGTACTCAGGTCCGGTCATTGGCAGGCGGAACAGAACCGCTTTGTCACATGCTGCAGCAAAGTCGGCATCATTATTAACCTTCATCAGCAGGTCATCCCATTTAGCGAGAATCTTCTTGTCAACTTTGGCAGGAGCAACAAACCCACGGGTTGCAGTCATGCTGACGGGGTAGCCCTGCTCAGTCGCGGTTTTGACATCGGGGAGGATGTTTGAACGCTCATCGGCAAGGATTGCGATAATCCGGGCTTTCCCCGCTTTATGCTGGGCCTGCAGTTGGGACAGGTTCATGAAACTGGCATCGATATG
>CAZQFI010000168.1:0-2300 GCA_964592545.1 uncultured Geobacteraceae bacterium | reverse complement strand
CGTGAGTGATACTTCAGGCAGTTTTCGGCCCAGCGGATGGTTTTTTTGATCGACTTGGCAGCGTAATCCTCGGTAGTCGGGTAGGGGATACATTCATCAAATGCCATGATAATATCGGCACCCAGATCATTTTCGATCTGCATTGCCTCTTTGGGGCCGAGGAAAATTTCTTCTCCGGTCATTTCGTGGCGAAAATGGACACCATCCTCACCAATCCGTTTCTTTGGCAGCGAGAAAACCTGAAACCCGCCACTATCGGTAAGGATCGGTTTTTTCCAGTTCATAAATTTATGCAGTCCACCCGCTTTTTTGACCAGTCCTTCACCCGGTTTCAGGTGCAGATGGTAGGTATTGGAGAGGATTATCTGTGCTTCGGTCTCCTCAACCTGGGCGGGGGTCATCGCTTTGAGGGCGCCGTGGGTGCCGACAGGCATAAATATCGGGGTTTCGATGGTGCCGTGGGGGGTGACAAAACGACCGCGCCGGGCGCGGGTCTGCCGGTCTTCTTTCAACAGTGTGAACTGAAACATTCAGTTGTTCTCCATGATTGCTTGCTTTAGGATGGGTGCCAATGAACAGGGTATGACCTGTTCAGGTATAGCAAAATCTCTATCTGGGTGCAATCTTCTCGGAGGATTTAAGTGGGATATCGGGCGCCGTTTCCGGTCGCATTAGAGCAGGTGGAATATGTCAAACTCTATTTCCACCTCGAACTCGATACATATTTTGACCTGCCGAAGCTCGGGTTGCTGCAACTGCGGCGTGAGCTGATGCAGGCACTGAAATCGTGCTCTGGTGATGTCGATGTTGCTTCCCTGAAGCAGCTTCTTCAGCCGGAGCTTTCTTCTGACCCGGTGGTCTTGCGGCAGGTTCAGAAACCGGCCCCGGCATTGGTGATCTCTCCCGATATCTCATATCATGGATTGATGGAACCGAAGCAGCAGCTTGTTCTTCCTATCCTGTTTATCGGTTCGGGAGTTCACAGCATTGTCCCCTTTATCACTTTGTTGCAGCAGCTGGAGAAACAGGGGATTTATCACGGGAGCGGAACGTTCCGGCTGGTTGAGATCGATGTCGAGGACGGCAGCGGAACGAAATCTCATTTCTGGAGTGTTGACACGCCTCCTGTCGCTTTGAGCCCGCCGATGAGTAACCTTGCCTGGTGGCTGGAGCGGCAACAGCCGCTGACCGATCGTGTTGACTTTGAGGTAATCAGTCCGATCCGCGCTTTGCACAAGGGGAGACCACTGTTCAAGGCGCATTTTTCTGCAGTATTCCCGCTGCTAATGCGCCGGGTTTCGGCACTGATCAACGCCCATACCGGAGTGGAACTGGTCGATGATCCGGGATATTTTTTTGATCGTGCTGCCCGGGTTAAGTCGGCCGGTAAACCGTTACGCTGGAGAGACTGGCGGACGCTAAAATCACCGCAGGGTGAACAGAATCTGGGGGGACTGATGGGGACGTTGAGTCTCGAAGGGGCCGTATTGGAGGAGTTGTGGTGGCTGCTGTATCTGGGGAGTTTGTTCAAGATTGGTAAGGGAGCGGCGTATGGGGCTGGACAATATCGTCTCTCTTATAGTTGAATGGCGGCAACCTGTTTTTGGGAACTGATGGAGGGTTGCGATGGCGAACGCCTGGGATGAACGTAAGAAGGCACTGGAGGAGGAGTACTTCCGTAAGAAAGAGAAGGACGCTTTGGCTAAACTGAAAGAGGGAACGATCAAAGATGCGTGCCTGGGACACTGTCCGAAATGTGGTGACGTGATTGTGCCGATGACGTTTCATGGTGTGCCGATGGATCGTTGTCCCGGCTGTGGCGGCGTCTGGCTGGGACCGGAAGATTTTAAACTGCTGGCGGCAAAGGACCATCGAAGCTGGTTTGAGCGCTGGTTTAATCATCGTGATGGAGATGTCATCAAAGAGGAGGAGTAAATGTTTGCATTTATTGTACTGTTGATCGTTGCCGGAGCCTGTTTCTATTTTTATCAGCGGCTCACCGCACTTGAGCAGGAAATCCGCGCCGAACAGGCTCGGGCAAGGGCTGCGGCTATGACACCGGAGCCACCCAAAAGCCCCGGAAAAGAGACGCCAGATCCGGTTGTCGAAAAGGTTGAGCCTGCACCGGCACCGGTTGAAGAGGTTGTTGAGACGCCTGCTGAACCGGCCACTCTGGAAGACGCGATTCTGGCTGAGGTTGCAAAGAATGCAGGGATGAAACAGCCTGAGCTTTACGGGCTGTTGAGTGATACCGATAAGAAACAGTTGCAGAAGATTGTTAAGGAGATGGCCGACAGTGG
>CAZQFI010000167.1:0-6222 GCA_964592545.1 uncultured Geobacteraceae bacterium | reverse complement strand
CGTTGGGAGGCGCCATTGCTTTGGGGCATCCTCTCGGCATGAGTGGTGCGCGACTGGTGACAACCGCTTTTTATCAGCTGCTACACGGAGATGGGCAGCGGGCGCTCTGTACCATGTGTGTCGGGGTTGGGCAGGGGATTTCACTTGTCGTAGAAAAGGTTCCGGTCTGATTATTCATCTTTCTTGATGAATTCATAGATCTGCTTTTCCGCTTCAGTAAGCGGCTCGTCACAGTCATAGATTTTATTCAAAAAATAGTGGTAAAAATCGTGACGCAGACTGTCGCGATTGCCGATAACAAACCATTTGTTGCGTGTCCAGATAAACGGGGAGAGATTCTCTTTCCCCGTCTCGAACATTCCGACCAGTGCCTCTTCCTTATCGGCGATAATATCGACCGACTCTCCGCCAATCTTTTTGATCAGCGTGTCGCTATTGGGGTGATCGATCTGAATCTTGAAATTGTGTGACATTGGACCCATGCAGACGTAGCGGATTCCGACACCGCGTTCTGCCGCTTTTTCAACACACTCTGCCAGTCGTTTGCCGCTATGGGGGAAAAGACGAATGTAGAGCTCAGATTGTGCATGGTCAATGATCTCGGCCGCTTTTTCCATGACAGCATCATAGCCCCTCAGGGTCAGAAGATACTCGTACTCGGTCTTGGTGGTGATCGTTGTTAATTCCTCCTCAAAACTTTTGAGATTTCTCTCAAAACGACTTTTGAGTCTCTTCTGTAACTCCTGTGGCGGCAACGGAACAAACTTCCCCGGTTCGATCTCAAAGACCAGTTCTTTACGAGTTAACGTATTGAGGACATCGTAAATTCTGGAACGGGCGATACCCGACAGTTTGCTTAATTGGGAACCGTTTGCCGGGTGGTGTGCTACCAGCGCCATGTAGCATGACGTTTCGTATTTGGTAAATCCAAACTCCGTCATTTTATACGATTCAAGCATTCAGCCTCCGGTTATGGCAGTAAAACGGGGTTTTTGTTTAGGGTGCTATGTCGCTAATCACCATACCATATTTTTGGCAATTCTTGACAAAGAGATGTTTTCGAGGTATGTTGTTACTTAGATAGCAACATAGGGAGGAGCTGCCATGTATAATCCAGATAATAAACTATTCAATGCCTATTCAACTGTCAGTGATCAACAGATATTTGATTTTGAGGATAACTACGGAGCTCACCACTACGAGCGGCTCAATCTGGTTGTTCGACAGGCAAAAGGGAGTTGGTTGACCGATATGAGCGGTCGAAAATACCTCGACTGTCTTGCCGCTTATTCAGCAGCAAATCCCGGACATCACCATCCCAAGATTGTCCATGCGCTGACTGAGGCGTTGATTGGAAATTATGCTTCGGTCATATCCAACGTTGTTTATACCGATCCCCTCGGAATTTTCCTTGAAAAAGCCGCGAATTTCGCACCACAACTGGCTCCCCGTTTTGGCAAAAACGGGAATAAAGTGTTGCCCAAAAACGGGGGGGTTGAATCGGTTGAAACAGCGATCAAAATGATGCGCTACTACGGCTGGAAGAAAAAGGGGATTGAGGATGGTCAGCAGGAAATCATCATTTTTGATAACAATTTCCACGGTCGCATGATCACCGTTATCTCATTTGCAACAACCAAAAAATATCGTGAAGGTTTTGGTCCTCTGACCCCCGGGTTTGTCTCTGCAGAGTACGGAAACCTGGCCGATGTTAAAAAACTTATCAATAAAAATACCTGCGGAATCCTGGTTGAACCGATGCAGGGTGAGGGCGGCATGCAGATCCCGCCGGCCGGGTTCCTTCAGGGGCTACGCGATCTCGCTGATGAAAATGATTTTTTACTCGTTTTCGATGAAATTCAGGTTGGCCTTGGCCGGACCGGAAAACGTTTCTGTTTCGAGCACGACAATGTCATACCCGACGGTCTGGTTCTCGGAAAAGCACTTTCCGGCGGGCTGGTTCCCCTGTCCATTTTCATGACGAACAGTGCGCTGATGGATATGGCGTTCACGATTGGCTCTGACGGGTCAACCTTTGGTGGTTATCCTCTGGCCTGTGTTGCCGGTATTACTGCTCTGACTGTTATTGAAGAAGAAAAACTGGTCGAGAGTTCAGCGAAACAGGGTGACAAACTGAAGGCTGCTATCGAAAAGATTGCAGAGAAATCACCTCATATCAAAGAAGTGCGGGGCAGAGGACTGTTCATCGGTATCGAGGTTGTTGACGGCAATGCGATGGATTTTTGTCGCAAACTGCTTGATCTCGGATTGATTGTAAACGACAGCCATGGTCATACCATCAGAATTTCACCGCCATTGAATATCACTGACGAAGAAATTGATTTTCTGGTAACCAGTTTGGAGAGAGTTTTACTCTAGCAGCCCGCTGAAAAACGATCTGCGTTATGCTTACGCTGTTGCGTCCGCGGTCTCACGTTTCAAT
Source organism: uncultured Geobacteraceae bacterium (assembly GCA_964592545.1). Taxonomy (GTDB): domain Bacteria; phylum Desulfobacterota; class Desulfuromonadia; order Desulfuromonadales; family Geopsychrobacteraceae; genus Desulfuromusa. Next base: position 3,779 of record CAZQFI010000167.1, on the reverse strand, counting down.
ACCCGGAGAGAGTATCGTATCGTCAGACTCGACATTTGAGATAAAAAAAGCCTCGAACCGTGGAGGGGGAGTCTCGGTTCGAGGCAAATACAAAATAATCTACGTTTGATAAACGATATTTCCTGTTGTGTCCAGAAAATTAATATTGTTCCTGCAATAGATTGTTTTTAACTATCCGTTTTATTGTTCCAGCACAAACCTGTGATCACTCACCTTAGGCACATTCAGAATAACCGCAGGCACGGCAGACACAGCAGCCGCCTTCGTGTTCGACCGTGCCACCACAGTCGGGACACGCCCCGCCATTATTGCTGAATTGGGTGCGGCTCTCTTCTTCATTGAGCATGTGCAGCTCAATAGCCTTTGCGACAGCATCAGCGCACGAGGTTATCCGGTTCTCCCCGAACCCGGCCGGCTTATGGCAGGTGATACCGATCAGTTGTTTGACTGTCTGGCGGGCCTGTCCGCCACTGCGCCACGAAAGTGAAACCAGCCGACCGATCGCTTCACACTGCGAGGCAGCGCAACCCCCTGCTTTACCCATGGTGGTAAACAGTTCAAAGAGGCCGTTTTCATCTTCGTTAATGGTGATATAGAGAGGACCGCAACCTGTTTCCATCTGGTAGGTCGATCCTGTCAGGGCCCGTGGACGCTCTCTCTTGCGCGCCGGTTTTTTGCTCTCGATCGGCAGATCGGGATCACTTTTGCTCTCATCGTCACTTTTTCCGGCAACCGAAAGGACCTGCATATCACGGGACCCGTCCCGATAGATGGTGACACCTTTACATCCCTCTTTATAGGCAAGGCGGTAGACCGTTGCGACATCCTCACGGGTTGCATCGTGACAGAAATTGACCGTTTTCGAGACAGCATTGTCACAGTACTTCTGGAAAGCCGCCTGCATCAGGACGTGATCTTTGGGGGTGATATCGTGAGACGTCACAAAAATACGCCGGACATCTTCCGGAATGGCATCGATATCCTGCACTGTCCCTTTCTCCGCAATCTCCTGCATCAATTCTTCGGTATAAAAACCACGCTCTCTGGCAATTTTTTCGAACAGGGGATGGACTTCAATCAGTTTATTGTTGTCGAGAACCTGACGGATATAGGAGACCGCAAACAGGGGTTCGACACCGCTGGAACAGTTGGCAATAATCGAGATTGTTCCTGTTGGGGCAATCGTTGTGCAGGTCGAGTTGCGAATGGGATCTGAACCCGGCTTGTCGTAGGTACTCCCTTTGAAGTTCGGGAAAGGGCCACGTTCCTGAGCCATCAGGATGGACTCTTCGTGTGATTTCTCGTTGATAAAACGCATCACTTTTTCACCCAGATCGATAGCATCCTGGCTGTTGTAGGGGATTCCAAGTAAAATCAACATGTCGGCCCAGCCCATGACACCCAGGCCGATTTTACGGTTGGCGCGGGTCATTTCATCAATTTCCGGCAGAGGGTACTTGTTGGCTTCGATGACATTATCGAGGAAGCGGGTCGCCAGCTTTGTCGTTTCTGCCAGTTTGTCCCAGGTGATCTCTCCGTCTTTGATCATGTTGGCAAGATTGATTGAGCCGAGATTACACGATTCATAGGGGAGGAGGGGTTGTTCACCGCAGGGGTTGGTACTTTCAATTTCGCCAATGTGGGGTGTCGGGTTGTCGCGATTGAGACGATCAAGGAAGATGATTCCCGGTTCACCATTGGCCCATGCCATATCGACAATCTGGTTGAAAACTTTGGTCGCATTGAGCTGCTTGACAACTTTGCCGTCACGGGGATTGATAATATCGTAGTCATCGCCGCGCTCGACAGCATCCATAAACGCTTCTGTCATTCCAACCGAGATGTTGAAGTTGGTCAAAACGGTCAGATCACGTTTTGCCATGATGAAATCCATAATATCGGGATGATCGACGCGTAAAATTCCCATATTGGCGCCACGTCGGGTTCCACCCTGTTTGATGGTTTCGGTTGCAGCATCAAAGACCCGCATAAAGGAGATTGGACCCGAAGAGACTCCGCTGGTGGAGCGAACCTCGTCGTTCGCGGGGCGAATCCGCGAAAAAGAAAAACCGGTGCCGCCGCCACTTTTGTGGATCAGGGCGGTATTTTTAATTGCCTCGAAGATACTTTCCATCGAATCACCAACCGGCAGAACAAAGCATGCCGACAGTTGACCCAGTTCGCGACCGGCATTCATCAGCGTCGGTGAGTTGGGAAGGAAATCGAGCTGAGTCATAGCCTGAAAGTAGTGATCCTCATAATCGGCTTTTTTCTTGCTGCTTTTGGGTTCAGCGCTGTTGATTGTCTGAGCGACGCGGCGAAACATTTCTACGGGAGTTTCGGTCGGGGTACCGTCACTGGCACGCTTCAGGTAACGCTTGTTTAAAACAGTCAGAGCATTTTTGGACAGTTTTAAGCTGTCGGCAGCTTTTTTTCCGGGCATAGCGGGTGTTCCTTTCGACGTTATATTTGTTATCTAGCTGATTTGAATAGTAAAAATTGCTATTCGGTTGTTTTGTGACAAGAACACTACATATTGTGTCGAGATGGATTTAAAACACCATCATCTAGTGTGTGTCAAGTTGAAAAATTAAAATTATGATTGATTTAGAAAGCTGTCGGCTGGTGACAAATTGTGGTATTTGTATAGTGATGTTCCCAATATGCTGGTTTCGGCAAAAATTCTTTTGAATTGTCCGTGGTTCCACTTGTCGTGACCCGAAATTTTGAGTATTCTGCCCCATCTTGCCAGTCGTCCGGATGTGATTTATGACACCACTGAAACCTGTTTACCTTGATAATGCGGCGACCAGCCACCCTAAACCGGAATCGGTCTATCAGGCAGTCCAGGAGACTTTGCGTTATGGGGGAACTGCCGGGCGTGGCACCCATCAGCAGACCATGGCCGCAGATCGACTGGTTTTTGAAACCCGTGAAAAACTTTGTCAGCTGTTCAATGGTGACGATTCCTCCCGATTTATTTTTACCCCGAATGCGACAACAGCAATCAATCAGGCACTGTTTGGCCTCTTAAAGTCTGGCGATCGGGTTGTGACGACGTCGATGGAACATAATGCTGTTGTACGTCCGCTGCGCCAGTTACAAAGCTGTGGTGTCGACATTGAGGTGGTTGCTGCTGATTCAAAGACGGGACTTGTGTCTCGTGCAGCATTACAGAACGCCTGTCTTGAAAAACCGACGCGCCTGCTGCTGGTGAATCACTGTTCCAATGTGACCGGGACGCTCCAGCCCCTCTCAGGGATGGGTGAGTGGTGTCGTGGTCACAATATCGTGTTTATGGTCGATGGCGCACAGACTGCCGGGTCTATTCCTGTTGACCTGCGAGGTCTTGCTGTCGATCTGTTCGCGGCCCCCGGTCATAAAGGGCTCCTTGGCCCGCAGGGAACCGGATTTCTTTACATCAGGGACGGGCTGCAGATCAATCCGTACATTTTCGGGGGGACCGGAAATAACTCCCATTCTGATCAGCAGCCACAGCACCTGCCCGAGCGTCTCGAATCGGGAACGCTGAATCTCCCGGGACTGGCCGGTCTTCATGCCTCGCTACAGTATCTCCAGGAGGTTGGAATCGCTATTATCCGGCAGCGCGAAACGGGATTGACCACCCGAATCATTGATGGATTGAAAACCATAGATAATGTTGTCGTTTATGGTCCCGAATCCCCTCTGGAGCGGGGCAATGGTGTCTCTTTCAATCTTTTATCTTGTGATCCCGGTGAGGTTGGATTTATTCTCGACCAGCAGCACCAGATTCTGGT
>CAZQFI010000166.1:0-17485 GCA_964592545.1 uncultured Geobacteraceae bacterium | reverse complement strand
TAACTTGACTCTCCCGGCTCAAACGACGGGTCGTCACAGAGGATAATAAACCGGTATGCTTCCCCTTTGATTGCAGCAAAGACATCAGCAAGGTTCACCAGATCGTCCTTATCGACCTGAATGACCCGCAGGCCCTGCTCAGCATAGGCATTGAGCAGCGCCCGCACCAGTGTCGATTTCCCTGTCCCCCGCGTTCCCCACAGCAGAACATTGTTGGAAGGGAACCCCTGCACAAACTGGCAGGTGTTTTCATCGAGGATCTGCTTTTGTCGGTCGATACCAAACAGATCATCCAGAGTGACGGGGTCAATGTCGGTAATGGCTTCGAGGTAGCCGGCAAAGGAGTGTTTTCGCCAGTTTGCTGCCCGGCAACGGCTCCAGTCGACCTTCTCTACCGCTCTGGGCAGCAGTTGCTCAACCGATGCCAGAACCCGTTGCAGTTGTGCTTTTAATTTCTCATCTGTAAACATTGATGGCTCCGTAAACTGTCTGGATTCTACATCAATTGAAAGGCAAAAATATTGATAAATCCGATCAGAAAGCCGAGCAGGGCACCAAACAGGTTGATGTATTTGAACTGTTCTTTCATGACTCCCATCAGCAGATCTTCGACCTGCAGCAGATCGAGGCTGTTAACTTTTTCTTCAACCATCCGCCGGACATTGAGGGTTTCGACCAGTCGCGGAGCCTCTTTTTTCAACATCTCTTCGATCAGCTGACATGTGCCACTCTCAAGTTCGCGACGCACGTCACCGGGTAACCGGGCCGATAACAGCCCGAGAGGTTTGTGGTAGAGCCACTGATTACTTTGTTCGACCAGAACGGTTTCAACAGCGGTCTGTGCCTGTGGGGAGCGAATCAGCTCCAGCAGTTTGGCAACAAGGTGCTGCTGCCCTTTTTCAAGACTGTTTTCGGGCAGGCTGTGATTCAGCAGTTCACCAAAGGGGCGGTCTTTGAGGCGATCAACAGCACCTTCGGTCAGGATCAGTGCAGTATCGATGGTTTTGCGCGACTGCACCGTTGCAACAACCTGATCTTTAACAAACTGTCGAACCCCTTCAATTTTTTCGTAAGGCATTTTTTCAACATAACTGGCCAGGGAACGATCAAGGAGGGCATCGACCCGCTCACGTAACAGCTGCGCCAGTTGCTGCTGGGTTTTTTCCTCCTTCAGCCAGTCAGCGATCTCGTCACCGGCCTTATCGAGAAAATCGGGGATCTTGTCGTAGATCTTGTTGAGGTCCATGAAGCCGCTGAGCAATCCGGCAAGGCCGCCGAGGGAATCGAGGAATGAATCGATGGCAGCTTTCCCCTTTGTGACCAGTTTGGCACGGAAGGTTGGATCGTAGAGCATTCCGCCAAACTTTTCCGCCAGCGGTGGAAGTTCTTTTTCCAATTGTGCCAGGACCAGTTCAATCAGATCGGCAGGCAGCAGTTCACGCAGAGGCTGATCGGTTGCCAACAGTTGGCCGGTTTTACGATCAACGTAGCCTTCGACCATTGCAGCAGTCCGGGGAGATTGAAAAAAATCACCATACTTCTTATCGAGATGTTCCTGTGCGGCCCGGTAGTGTTCCGGTGTAAGAAAACTGGCAAGATCCCGTTCGAGCAGCTGCCCGGTCTGCTTTCCCAGATAGTTGCGCAACTGTGCTTCGAAGGGGTCACTGTGGAGATAATCGAAAATTATTTTGACGATTTTCACCTGAAACAGGCTGATTATCTCACGAAAGCGGGGTCTGAAACGCTCAGGGATAAGGCTTACAAGGGGGCCGAGTTCCCGGTCAAGGAAAGAACCAAGTTTATCCGTGACCGTCAGGCGAAGTTCCCGCTGGATCGAATCCTTGGCAAAAGCACGACCGACATCGTCGGCGGTTAACAGGTGGTCTCCAACCATCTCTCCCATCTTGATTGCCAGCTCACCCCGCTTGGAGGGGATAATTCCCGGCGTTAATGGGACCCTAATGCCGAGGATCCGCCATGCCTTCAAGGGGCGGAACAACATACGGATGGCAATGTAGTTGGTTACATAGCCGATAATCCCGCCAAGAATCGGTGGAATGACATAGGGGAGATAGTGTTGGTATTCCATAGAAAAACCCAGTTGTTCAATTCCTCTCCCTGAGGGAGAGGGAACCTCCTTATTGGTCCATCACAATATGAGAGTGGTCACCGATATTCATCCGGCGGGGTGAGCCGATCAGACTGACCGAATCTCCCAGCAGGGAATGATCAAGGATCAAATGACTGACAGCATTATCGGTATTGATAATTGAATCACTGATGACACTGTTTTCAATAACACTCCCGGCTGCAACCGAGACGTTTGGCCCAATAATCGAATTTTTAACCACGGCACCGTGACCGATGTGAACCGGTTCAATGAGGACGCTGTCCTGAACCTCCCCGTGAACATGGTGGCGCCTTTTGAGGAGAAAACGGTTGGTTTCGAGCAGGGTTTCAGGTTTCCCGCAATCGAGCCAATCATCAATTTCGGGGGCTTTGAATTTAAGGCCGGAATTGATCATGCGCATAAAAACGGCAGGAAGGTAATACTCCCCCTTGACGGTTTCCCCCGCAGCAATGGTTGCTTCAATCGCCGCAATAAAGCCGGCACCATCTTTCATATAGTAGAGCCCAACCTGTGCCAATTTTGAAATTGGCGTATCGGGCTTTTCGACCATATCGACAATAAACTCACCTTCAACAACATTGACACCAAAACGCTGATAATCCTCGACCTCTTTGGAATAAATCAGACCATCGGCATGACGGCAGAGCTCCGGGATAGCAGTCAGGTCGGTGACAAAAATTGTGTCATTGAAGACCACCAGCAGATCATCCCCCGTTTCAACCGATGGTGATCCCAGGGCGACGGCGTGGGCGGGTCCGAGACGTTCCTGCTGAACATAATAGCTGCAACTCAGATCAGGAAATTTGTTGGCCATGAAATCTTTAATCTGTTGTCCATTGTCATCGATGATGAAGATATACTCTTCGACAGCAGCATCTTGAAGGCGTTCAATGATGTGTTCAAGAACTGTTTTTCCTGCAACGTTGACGAGTGATTTGGCTTTGGTATGGGTGTGGGGACGCAGGCGTGTCCCTTTTCCGGCAACTGGCAGAATAGCTTTCATTGTTCCTCCGTAAATTCATGCGGTTGGTCTTCACAGAGACTCTGTGCTTTGGTCGATGAAGTCACTTTCGGGTCCGGTTTGTGTTGCAACTGTGAAAAAACCGGATGGCGATACAGTGATTCCAATAGATAATCGGCAGCTAACCCATTGATAATACCACTTATCAGGGCAAAGAGGAGAAAGAATGGTAGCAGCAGCCAGATTGAGGGGTGGCGGATGACGACCAGCCATGCAATCAGCAGCTGTCCCGTGATGTGCCCCAATGCTCCGATAACCGAAACCCCAACAGGACCGATCTTTTCCCGCCAGAGTTGATAGCTGAAACTCATCAGGGTCGTCGCGATCAGACCACCACCGAGTGAGAGGAGAAAGCTGGGAGAGAACAGACTTCCCAACAACAGGCTACCGATCAATATTCGTGAGATACTGACGATCCACAACGCCTGAATACCGTAACTGAATAGCGCCGTCAGTGCGAGGATATTGGCAAGTCCAATGCGAAACCACGGAACCGGGTTCGGCAGCAGGACTTCGACGGTATGGAGCGCAACAGCAAGGGCGACGAACAACGCCAGCAGCACCCGGCGGCGGATCTGCTCAAGTTCCGGGGAGTCAACGCTGGATGAAATCATAGTGACCATCCTCCCCGTCTTTGTCCCCTTCGATATTGATCACCAGATGATTGGGGATACAGGCAAGCAGATCCCCGCTGCGCCGCGCTTCTCCCATCTGGATACAGATTTTTTTTGTGCATGGAGAGCTGATAATCCGGGCAGCCCCGTCCTTAATCTCCAGAACGGTTATTCCCAGTGGCCCTTCCAGTTCTGCTCGGCGGTCCTTGTCCAGTGGTGCAACAAAAATGATCTTGTCGTCGCGACTGACAACGACTTTTCCGCCGGTTGTTTGCCCCAGCAGGATGAGAAAAGAGGAGGCAACCAGTATCGCAACGATAATCAGTAATTTACGATCAAAGGGGGTGAATCGCGCTGCCCAGTCTGTCGCCATTCTAATCCTCGACGATCTCGCCAATCAGGTCATATTCGGAGGAGTCGGTGATCTTCAACTGCACGTATTCTCCGACATCGGCCGTCCCTGCGGTAATCAGATATTGGCCATCAATATCGGGAGCCTGCCGGGCACTTCGTCCCTTGAGAAGCAGGTCGGTTTCATCACTGTATCCTTCGACCAAGACCTGCTCGGTGCGACCAACGAGAGAACGATTTTTATTGAATGAAACACGGGCCTGCGCTTTCATCAGGCGGTTTAAACGGCTGGTTTTCATTCGCGCCGGAATCTGCTCGGGGAGCTTTGCTGCGACAGTCCCTTCTTCTTTTGAATAACGAAACACCCCAACCCGTTCAAAATGACCCTCAGCAACAAAGTCGAGTAATTTGTTGAACTGTTCGCGGGTTTCCCCGGGAAAGCCAACGATAAATGATGTCCGCAGGGTCAGGTCGGGAATCTGCTGCCGGAGTTTTTTGACCAATTGACGGGTCTGTTCTTCGTTGAGATGGCGATTCATCCGGGTTAACAGCTGGTCGTCGATATGTTGCAGCGGCAAATCGAGATAGTTGCAGATCTTCTTTTCGGTGGCGATGAGGTCGATCAATTCGTCACTCACCCCATCTGGATAGGCATAAAGAAGGCGAATCCAGACAATTTTATCAACTTTTACCAGTTCCTTCAGCAGCTTTTCGAGGGTTGCCCCATCATCGCGATCGGCTCCGAAGTCGGTAATATCCTGAGCAATCAGGATAATTTCGGTCACCCCCTGATCGGCCAGATTGGTCGCTTCCCGGACAATTGAGTCAATACTGCGGGAGCGCAGTTTGCCGCGCAGCTGCGGAATGATGCAGTAGGAACAGTGGTTGGAACACCCTTCGGCAATCTTTATATAGCTGGTATAGGTTGGTGATGAATTCACCCGTGGTGTTGCGTGGTCGTAGAGAAAATCGGGAATGCCGACTTCCTGAGCAGGGGTTTGTTCCTCGAGCTGGCGTTCAATCAGCGCGACAATTTTCGGCCCTTCAGCGGTGCCGATAAACAGGTCAACTTCGGGAAGTTGCTCGGGAAGAACATCGTGATAACGTTGCGGCAGGCAGCCGGCAACGACCAGCAGTTTGCAGCAGCCCGTTTCTTTGTAGTCGGCGACTTCAAGGATGGTATCGATCGATTCCTCTTTCGCATCGTTAATGAACGCACAGGTATTGACGATAATAATATCGGCTTCAGCTTCATCAAGGGTAATTTCGTAGCGTTCAAGGGGCAGATGACCAAGGATGACCTCGGAATCGACCAGATTCTTTGGGCAGCCGAGACTGACCAGGCTTACTTTCAATTTATCCACGTCGCTGATTCCGTTGTCTATGAACGCATGTTTTCAAACTGTAGCTCAATATCGAGATCTTTCCCTTTGAGCAGCTGCATAATTTCCTGTAAATCATCAATTTTTTTACCTGTGACGCGAACCTGATCTTCCATGATCTGGGCCTGAACCTTCAGCTTGGTTGCTTTGATCAGCTTGACGATCTCTTTCCCTTTTTCTTTACTGATTCCCTGAACGATCGTTGCTCTCACCCGTACAGCACCGGCGGATGCGGCCTCTTCCTTGCCGTAATTGAAACATTTTGGGGAGACTTTTCGTCGTACCAATTTGCCAATCAGAATATCCTTAATGGCCTGCAATTTATAATCGTCGGCCGCCAGAATTTTTAATGTCTCATTGTCCAATTCCAGTTCGTTCTCGGTTCCTTTGAAATCGTAACGTTGAGCGATCTCTTTTTTTGCCTGATTGATTGCATTGTCGACTTCCTGCATATCAACCTTCGAAACAATATCAAAACTTGGCATGGTGTTTCTCCTTAACAAATTCTATTAACAACAAGGACTCTATATTCTGCTGATAAGTATCAATAAAATCAGAATAAAGCTCAAAGAATCGAAGAGTTATAACACAAAACCGCGCCGGGGCAAAAGCTGCGGAGCGGTTTTTATGAAAAAGGATATTTTGTGCCTTGAGGGTTAAAAGCCCATTTGCTGCCCCGGATCGACCAGTTCTACCCCCGGAGGTCGGATAAAGGTGAACCGTTTGTCGTCAAGGTGCTGATTGATTTTTATATTTTTAAACGTAATTGCGGTTCTATTGCCACTTGGATCGGTGACAAGTGTCGCCATTATTGGGAAGATTTTGCCTGTTCTATGCTGATTAAGATAGGAATTAACTGCTTTCTTGCTGACGGTAATTTCTATCTTCTCAATAAATTGTGATGGTTTCAGGGGGACCAGCAGCAGTTGATAGTCTCCCGAATCTGAGAGCCGGGGTTGGTTCCATGCTATCGAAAAGTTACGTGAAAGATTCCCTAAATTGCTGAGGAATGTGACCGGGTTTTCCCCCTGTCGGGTGTTGAGTTGACTGATATCACTTTCAATAACCTGTCGATTGTCGGGGATGTAGACCCACATGGTTTTCCCGTCAGAAATAATGTCCTGAATGGCCGGTTTCTGATATTCCCAACGAAATTTTGCCAGGGAGTGGTCGGTACCGGAGGTAAACTTGAAGCTGACAACCCCTTTTCCATGCTGAGTCCGGCCAATCGAGGCAATGTGCGACTGCTGAAGGAAGTCGGCCTGGAAATCGGTAATTTTCTTCTTTGCAGGAGTTTGATATTTGAAGGGTGTTTCAAGTGCCGTAACAATGTCCCGTAATTCAATTTCGGCAGCATACACGAACGCGGGGATAGCGAGCAGCAACAGGCTTATCAGCAGCCTTTTAACCATAACGATCTCCTGATTTTGTAAAATATGGAGAGGGAAGTTTAACAGATTACCACGGGAGGCGATAGGCTGCAGAGTAAAGCACGGCAGCACGACCATCTCAAAGAAGATTCTACGAGTAGCTGAGTGGTGACAGCAAAAAACTGGTTATCAGGCAGTTCAAGATATATAAGCCAGTCGTTATTGTTTCAAGCCAGACTTTTCGGGTCAGAAGATTGATGATCGGTAATAGCGTTTCTGCCCCGACTAAGACCCAGTCCATTGTCGTCAATCCGGCAGAACCCCAGAACAGGCAATCGGTGACAGTTGCAACGACAGCATACAGAACCATAACCAACAGAGCCCACTGACCATCCTGGTGGAACTCATCGAGCAGTTTTTGGTTTTGTTCAAGCTTTTCCGGAAGAATCAGGGCAGAGGCAAGAAAAAGTAACAACGTCAGTAGCAGCAATATCAGGAACTGCCAGAGATGCCAATCATGAATAATATCCTGTACTTCGATGAGTGCCCACCAGAATTGAACCTGAAATGTGAAAATACAGGCAGCCCAGGCCAGTGGCATCCAGTGGAGACATCCCCGCCCCCGTGATCGGAACATGGCCACGAAAGATTTAAGAAGAGTCGCAATCCCCAGACCAAGGATCATTGACAATATGACGGTAATCATTGAAAAAAGTGGCATTATACCCTCAGTGCGATGCGGTGCGCTTTTCTACATTTTTTCGGAAGAGACCAGGGTGATACGATGGTTTTTTGAGAGTTTTTCTGCTTCAATAAAGACGCGTTTTACCTTTGGAAAACGTTCTTTGATGATAAGGTCAAAGGCCGCGATCTGTCGTTCCACCTGATCGGCTGACGTCTCATCAACAAAATCGACACTCATGGTCACGAGGATGAAATCAGGTCCCATATGCATTGTCAATATCTCATTGACACGTTCAACAATATCACTTTTCTGAACAATTCGGTCGATTTCTGCAACGATCTGCGGATCGGCACTTTCGCCGATCAATAGTCCTTTTGTTTCACGGGCAAGCCAGAGGGCTGTTCCAATCAGGATAAAGCCGATCAGGATTGATGCTGTCCCATCAAAAGACATGTGACCGGTCAAATGGGTCAGAGTAATTCCGACCAGAGCAACCAGCAATCCGAGGAGGGCGGCAGAATCTTCAAAAAGAACCACCAGAACAGAGGGGTCTTTTGCCCGGTTGATGGCCTTTATATAGCCGTTATCACCTTTGGTCTGGCGAAATTCGCGTAGTGCAAACAGCCAGGCTGCACCTTCAAAAATAATTGCCAGCCCCAGAACGAGATAGTTGATCAGGGGATTTGTTGGTGGCTGGGGGTGGAGGATGTGATGGATCCCCTCATAAACCGATATTCCTCCTCCGAGGGCAAAGATCAGGATCGCAACAACGAAGCTCCAGAAGTAGATCTCCTTGCCGTGACCGAAAGGGAACTCTTTGTCCGCGGGGCGTTTCGCCTGCTTCATGCCGTACAGCAGCAGCCCCTGATTTCCGGTATCGACCAGGGAGTGGATCGCTTCAGAGAGCATTGCCGAGCTGCCGGTAAAAAAAGCGGCCACAAATTTTGTGACCGCAATCAGCGTATTTCCCGCCAGTGCGGCAAAAATAACGTTTTTAGAGCCTGAAGCCATAGCGGTTTCCGTGATCGCAGATTAGACTCTGCGCCGTTCAAATAGCGATTGCAGATCAAGCAGGAAGATAATCTCCCCACTGCCAAGAATTGTCCCGCCGCTGCACCCGCGAACCTGATCAAAAGGAGCAGGCAGCCGCTGAATAAATACTTCCTGTTGCCGGACCAGCTGGTCAACAACGAGGCCGATTCGTCGTCCCAGAACTTCAGTGATAACGACCGAAATAGGATCAAAGTGTCCCCCTTTCGGAAGTTTGAGGATTTTTCGTAACGACAGCAGTGGGAGCAGTTCATTCTGATAGTGGATCATCAGCTGTTTTCCACTGCTCTGGACGTCACTGGCGGCCATTTCAACCGTCTGGACCACCCGGGTGATTGGCATCGCCATGCGGATGTCGGCACACTCAACAATGAGAACCCGGATAATGGCCAGTGACAGGGGGAGTTTAAGGGTGAAACGGGTCCCTTTTCCAGCCGTTGAGTCGATCAGCAGTAGCCCGCCGACACGCTCTACGGCCGTTTTTACCACATCCATTCCAACTCCGCGACCCGACGTTTCATTGACTTCTTCAACGGTCGAAAAGCCGGGATGGCAGATCAGTTGCAGGAGATCGTAGTTCCGGATCGATTTTGCCTGAAGGGGCGTTATCAGCCCAACCTTAAGGGCCCGTGTGCGAATTTTTTCGGGATCAATGCCACCACCATTATCGGCAATTTCAATCAGAACCTGATCCCGTTCCCGCCATGCTCTGATCGAGACGGTCCCTCCCTTTTCGATACCATGATCGATCGCATTACGGATCATATGGATCAGCGGATCGGTCAACTCCTCAACGATGGCGCGATCAAGTTCAATTTTCATCCCCTCGGTCTGAAAGGTCACCTCTTTATCACGACTGCGGGACAAATCGTGGACGGCGCGTGAGAGTCGTCCCACCAGGCTTTCGAGGGAGACCATGCGGACCTGCAGAACCTGATGGTGAAGGTTTTTGACCAGCCGGGTCAGCTGGCCGACTCCTTCATCAAGGTCGTTCCAGTCACGTTTTTTCAGGGCATTCTGCAGCTGGTAACGGTTGGTTATCAGTTCGCCGGTCAGATTAATAAAATGGTCGAGCAGTTCAGTACTGATTCTGACCGTTTTTTCAATGGGAGTACTCTTCTGCGGAGGTTCTTTCTTCTCCTCTGCGACCGGGAAAGAGAGACTCTGCAACTCGCTGTATTTTTCGAGCTGCAGGCCGATTTCCTCCGCTGATATCTCTGTTTCGAGTTGAACCAACAGCTGAGAAGGGGTGTCACCCTGAAGCAGTTCCTCCTGGGTCGGAGTTGCTTTGAGAACGGTTCCAAAATCGGCAAGCCGTTTTAACAGCACCAGAAAGCGGGGACCGGGAGCGGCAACGGTATCGTGTAGCGAGAGCTGAATGGAGAGGCTGCGCCTGCCGCCGTCTGGGTTTGCTTCCCGGGCTTGCGCAGAAGCAGTGGACGGCGTATCGGGTTGTGCTTCAGGAAGAGTGGCAACAAAGCTATCTACGCTGGATTCCGGGCGGTTACTACGGATATCGTCGAGAAGTGCTCCCAGCAGGTCGGCGGCTTCAAGGAACCAGTCAATTTCAGTTCTGGTAATTTGCCCCCTTTTGCGGCAGTGATCGAGGTGGTCTTCAAGGTGATGAGCCAGCCGGGCCATCTCCCCATATTCCATGGTTGCTGCCATCCCTTTGATCGAATGAGCTTCCCGAAACAGGGCGTCAATTTCATTTTGATCTTCCGGGTCGCTGTCGAGGCGCAGCAGAATATTGACGATCAGTTCCAGGTGTTCAGTCGTTTCGGCCAGAAACATCTCTCTGAATTTAGCAATATCCATCAAACCAACCTTCGAAAATGGGACGCTCTACAATTCATTGACAACCCGCTCGACAACTTCCAGAACCTGACGGCCTTGAAAGGGTTTCACGATAAAATCTTTTGCACCTGCATTGATTGCGTCGAGAATCAGATTTTTCTGCCCCAGAGCGCTGCAGACGACAATTTTTGCCTGTGGAAATTCCGCCAGAATTTTTTTCAGCGCGTCAATCCCCCCCATTTCGGGCATGACAATATCCATTGTGACCAGATCGGGCTGATGGATGCGATACTCCTCAATCGCGGCCTCGCCGTTCTCTGCTTCAGACACAACATTCCAGCCGGCTTCGCCGAAAATATCGCAAAGCATTGAACGCATAAACAGAGCATCATCAACAATCAATACCTGTTTTTTCAATTCAGGCTCCTGTCTGGGGACAAAGGGATTCAAGTTTCAGCTGCAGCTGATCAAGGTCGAACAGACTGATCATCTCGCCGTGCCAGTTGATGATGTCGTTGATATAATCACGTTCGGCATAATTTTCCATCCGGTTGGTCTGGTTGATTTCAACAGTGATAATGGTTTTAACCTGATCAACCCCCAGGGCGATCGGCCCCCGCTTGTTGACCAGAACAATAAGGCGCCGGCCGGGATGTCCAACCGGGAAGTCGAGCAGTTGAGGGAGATTGATCACGGGGACAATCCGGCCATGGAAACTGATGGCACCGGCAATAACGGCCGGTGCGCCCGGAAAGGGGTAAATCGTCTGATTCTCAACAATCTCCTGGATCTCTATCAGTTCAAGGGCATAGGTTTCGTAACCAACCTTGAAGGGGAGGAGTTGTTTCATGCCTGCTCATGCTCCTGCGAGATCCCCAGATTGAAACGGCTGACCGAAACCAGCAATTCGTCGGCCAGCTTTGAGAGCCGTTGTGAGGCGAATGTCATCTCTTCCATGGATGCCGTCTGTTCTTCAGTTGCGGCAGAAACCTCTTCAGTTGAAGCGGCATTGTCTTCCGTGACCCGGGCAATCTCTTCAATGGCAGCAACAATTGCCTGAGCGCCGCTGGTCTGTTTTTCGGTTAATTGACAGATACTGACCGATTTCAACTGGGCTGCCTCCGCTTTTTCGATGATCTCCTTGAAGGCGCTGCCGGTAATATCGACAGCTTCCCGACCGGCGGCGATCGATTTAACACTCTCTGCCATCGATTGCTGCACTTTTAAGCTCTGTTCGCGGGTACTTTCGATCAGCCGGGTGATTTCTCCTGCAGAAATGCTGGTGCTGTCGGCGAGCTTACTGACCTCTTCGGCGACGACCGCAAATCCATGGCCGTACTCGCCGGCCCGGGCCGCTTCAATTGTCGCATTGAGTGCCAGCAGGTTGGTTTTCTGGGCGATTCCGGTAATGACATCGATAATTGTCCCGATTTTTTGTACCTGATCACTGAAGGAATCGAACATTGCGCCATTTTCTTCAATCTGACTGAGAACCTGCTTGAGCTTCTCAAGGGCGGTTGCCGTCATCCCTTCTCCTTCCCGGGCAGACAGCGTTGTCTCTTCAGCGGACAGGGAGAGATCACTTGCCGACGCAGCGACCAGATCAATCTGTTCGGCCATCTCCCGAATAACCCGGGATGCGCGTTCCACCATTTCGGCCTGGGTTTCAGCCCCGCGGCTGATCTGTTCTATCGAACCGGCAACTTCATGCGCTGTCGCCGTCATCTCTTCGGCTGTTGTCGCCTGTGACAATGATAATTCGTTGACGTTCACAGAACTGGTGCGAATTTGACCGACCAGATTACGTAAACTGGCGACGACCAGATTCAGAGAGTTCGCGAGATCTTCTGTTTCATCGGAAAAAAGCCCTTTACGAAGCCGCAACTTGCGACTGAGATCCCCATCACTGAGACGTTCGGCTCCTTCGTTCAGGATCTTGAAGTTTGCCGCAAAAGACTTGGAAAAGACCCAGCCGAAAATCAGACCGACCAGCAATGCCCCGATAATTGTGATCCACTGATGTGTCCACTCCGGTATTTTCATCTGTGGAACCAGCAGGTTCAACAGCACAACCGAAGCAACAACAACGATAAATCCGACAACAAATTTGTAACTGATCTCAACGCGCATCTTCTTCTCCTTAAGCTAACCACGCCGAACATTTTGGTATGACTGCTTGTTTTGTCCTTTTAATTGGTCCCGCTGTGATGTTTCGGGACAAATGGATCATGACTTAACGATGTCCGCCGCTGATAAATTCTTTCGGCCGGATCGATACAGATAAACAGCTCGCGACATTTTGGTGCCAGCGTCTCTGCCCGCCCCAAAATCAGATAGCCTCCCGGGAGCAGGGCGGTTGCCAGCAGCTCCAGAATCTTCTGCTGCTGAGATCGGGAGAAATAGATCAGCAGGTTCCGGCACAAAATCAGATCGGCGCGATAAAAAGGCGGATCAATCAGAATATCGTGACGAAAAAACTGAACCTGCTCCCGAATTTTTCTATCCAACAGGTACCGGTCGTGCTGCGGGGAGAAAAACTCTGTCAGTAATTCTCCCGGAAGACTCCTGAGGCGGTCGACGGGAAAGACCCCTTTTTTTGCTCTGGTCAGTGCCTCAGAACTCAAATCTGTAGCAACGATTGAGACGGCATCATTCTGCTGCTGGTGTTTCCGGCAAAGCAGAGCAACGGAATAGGGCTCTTCACCATTTGCACAGCCGACACTCCAGATCCTCATTTTACTGCCGAGGCTTCGGGTTGAGGAAAACAGCTCCGGCAATATTTTTTTTGCCAGAACCGAAAAAACACTCGGGTTCCGGAAAAATTCTGAAACATGGATACTCAATGTCGTCAGAAGCTGTTCCTGTTCCCGGGTATTTTCCCGGAGAAGTTCAATATAGGCCTCGGGACAGTTATAACCGGCCGCTCTGATTCGGACTGCAAGGCGGCGTTTGATACAGAGCGCTTTATACCCATCCAGATTAAAGTTCTGCTGCTGTTGCAGGATGGCGGCAATCTGCCGATAGCTGTCATCAGAAAGATCACTGCCAACAAAAGGGCTTACGGAGCTATTTTCAGCGCGTGCCGGTTCATCGGGCAAAATGGTCAAATCCATCGTATTGGCACCGATAGGGGGTTCCGTCATCCTGGACAATTCTGATCCCCGGTGTCTGGGTAATTGTGCCGATTCGAGTGATCGGACAAATCCGCCCGACCTGCTCACTCAGATCCTTCAGCGGGGAGGTAAATACCAGCTCGTAATCTTCCCCACCGGCAAGTGCCAGATCGATCAGGCTGCTATCGGTGGCCAATGCCTGCTTAAATTCTTCCGCCAGGGGGATCTGTTTCAGCTCCAGATCTGCACCGACTGACGAAGCGGAGAGGATGTGACCGAGATCGGCAAGCAGGCCATCCGAGATATCGAGCATGGCCGTTGCAAATTGGCGTTGTGACAAAATACGCCCCAGGGAAATCCGGGGGGTTGGGGTATGAAACCGTTCCGCCAGATAATGGCCGGGTTTCTGACCCTGTTGCAACATCTGCAGCGCCAGGGCGCTGTCGCCGAGAGTTCCCGAGACATAGACGGCATCCCCGCAGCTGGCACCCTGGCGACAAATGGCATCTCCGGTGGGGACGGTTCCCTGAACCGTTACCGAAATTGTCAGCAGTTCGGGAGAGCGGCAGGTGTCACCGCCGGCCAATGTGACTCCGTAAGACCTGGCTTCTGTCAAAAATCCGCTAATAAATTCTTTAATTTCATGGTCAGAGAGGGTTGCGGGACGACCAATACTGAGAAACAGCGATTGGGGCTTGCCCCCCATTGCGGCGATATCGCTGATATTGACGGCGGCCGATTTGCGCCCCAACTCAGACAGACTGCACCACTGACGTTGAAAGTGGATTCCTTCGATGAGCATATCGGTACTGGTTAACAGGTCGAGATCGCCCTGCTGGCGTTGAATGGAACAATCGTCACCGATCCCCAGGGTCAAATGACCACTGCCTCCGGTTTGCTGCTGAATCCAGCTGATTAATTCAAATTCTTCGAGCATATTTTGTTTATGAGTCATCGATTAATTCATCCAATATTAATTTTTATTTCTTAATTATTATTTTTCTTTCACTTTAAGTCAAGTAAAGGGTTGCCAAGATCATAAAAAAAGAGCGATCGACGTGTGTCGATCGCTCTTTTAACCATGCTATGGAGTGTAAAATTAACGGTGGATCGTCATTATACCTGTGGGCCTGCCTGGGTAAAGTCAAAGTCGTCGTTATCGACCATGTACTTTTTGAAGTTTTCGACAAACATTCCCGCCAGCTTCTTCGCGGTCTGATCAAACGCGTCTTTGTCGGGCCAGGCATTGCGTGGGTTCAACAGGTGGGTATCAACCCCTTCCAGCTTTTTCGGAATATTCAATTTGAAAAACTGTGTCTGTTCGAACTCTACATTTTTAATGCTGCCGTCAAGGATCGCATTAACGCAGGCACGGGTCGCTTTGATACTCATCCGGTTGCCGACACCGTAGCCGCCACCGGCCCAGCCGGTATTTACCAGGTAGGCATTCACGTTGTATTTATCCATCTTTTCACCCAGCAGTTTTGCGTATGCCGTCGGGTGGAGGGGGAGAAATGCCTCGCCGAAGCAGGCTGAAAATGCCGCCTGGGGTTCGGTAATGCCACGCTCGGTTCCTGCGACCTTGGCGGTATAGCCGGAGAGGAAGTAGTACATTGCCTGCTCTTTGGTCAGTTTGGAGACGGGAGGGAGAACTCCGAAAGCATCACAGGTGAGGAAAATAATATTCTGGGGGTGCGCTGCTCGAAGGCTGGGCTCGTGATTGTCGATATGTTCAATCGGATAGGAGACCCGGGTGTTCTCAGTTTTGGAGCCGTCGGTGTAATCGATATTTCCATCTGCGTCGGCAACGACATTTTCGAGCAGGGCATTGCGGCGAATCGCGTTGAAGATTTCCGGCTCACTTTCAGCTGAGAGGTCGATGGTTTTCGCATAGCAACCACCTTCAAAGTTAAAGACACCGTCGTCGTCCCAACCATGCTCGTCATCGCCGATCAGCTTCCGTCTGGCATCGGTCGACAGCGTTGTTTTACCGGTTCCCGACAGACCGAAGAACAGGCAGACATCGCCGTCTTTACCGACATTGGCGCTGCAGTGCATCGACAGAATGTTTTCCAATGGCAGCCAGTAGTTCATCATGGTGAAAATTCCCTTTTTCATTTCACCGCCGTACCAGGTGCCGCCGATAATTGCGACATTTTTTTCAATATTGAAAATGACAAAAACATCGGAGTTCAGCCCCATCTCCTGCCATTTTTTGTTCGTCAGACGTGCTGCGTTATAAACAGTAAAGTCGGGAGAAAACCCTTCCAACTCTGATTCTTCGGGGCGAATAAACATATTTTTGATGAAGTGTGCCTGCCAGGCAATTTCGGTGATAAAACGAATTTTTCGGGTTGTTTTGGGGTTGGCACCACTGAAGCCGTCAGCAACGTAAACATCTTTACCGGAGAGGTAGTCGGTAACTTCCGCGTAGAGTTCATCAAAAATTTCAGCTGAAACGGGCTGGTTGATGCTGCCCCAGGCAATATTTTTCTGCGAGGGATCCTGCTTGACAAAATACTTATCTTTGGGGGAACGCCCGGTAAATTTTCCGGTATCGACCATCATGGTGCCATTTGCAGACAACTTGCCTTCGTTATTTTTGACTTCGTGTTCGAACAACTCGTCATAGCTGAGGTTGTGGTAAACGTTACCAACGCTTTTCAGCCCTAATCCTGCAGCGGTCAAATCACTCATTTGTTTCCCCACTTTCTGTGTTGTTGGTGTTGCTTATTTATGAAGTTGTAAAAAGAGAAATTAACCGGTTTTTTCATGTTCGCCGGCCGTAAACGGCCGAACTATAGCCTAATCGCCTGCGACTGGCAACCGTTGACCCGAGAAATTTTACTTATCGGCAGGAATAAGAACCAGAACGATCCCCTGAGACCGGGTTTCATGTAATCGTCTGACTTCCGCATGGAATTTTCGATCCCGGACTTCGATCGTGGTCCGGGGATTACGCTCATGTTCAATTTGATCAATCAGAGTATTGATCTCCGGGGGAAAGACGTCATGGCGGTCATTCCCCAGGGGACCGATGATCCCGCAGGGAAACAGGTCCCGGGCAAACTCGTTGCATTGGACGATGACCTGTTCCGGATCAATACCAAAGACCACAATTGGCAGGACATCCATAACTCCCTGAGAGATCTGCAGCACACGATTCCGGATATCAAGGGCTTCGGTCCTTTTGGCGACGACCGATTCCAGGTTACCGTTTATCTCCTGCAGTTCGGTCTCCCGGCGCTGGAGCTCTCGTCGCAGCTTCCTGTTTTCCCGTTGGATTTTTCGGTACTGGAGGGCCGATGCGATGGCGGAAAGGAGATCGTTATCGTTCCACGGTGAGGTGACCGATTGCTCTACGGTTCCCGCCTGGATCGATTCCACCACGGCGGTCGCGGTGCTGTCGGCAAGGATCAGCCGCATCATCCCCGGCCACTTTTCCCCCACTTGCGACAGGAACTCAATTCCGTCACCAATTGCAATCTGGCTGCCTGAGATAACGACCTGGATGCGCGGCTCTTTTTCAAGGATTTCAAACCCCTCCGACCGCGATTGTGTGAGGATCACAGAATATTTCTCGTCTTTTGTGATAGTTGCTTCGAGTTTATCGAGAAGCTCTCTCTTGTTGTCGACACAAAGGATCTTGATCTGTCCGGACATTCGCGGCCTCTTTTCTCGGCTCATGGTCATATGCCTCGCTTAATCACTCTTTTGCAGAATCGGTTCCGGCTCTGGAACGGCAAAAGGGAGATGCTCTCTTCTGATTATTTATTAAAAATTGATAATATATCAGATTGATTAACCAGCGCAAAGACAAAAAGTGTCTCTTTTCCCCGGGTTTTTCAATAACCGACCGTTTTTAACCGCTGAAATCTTGATCCGGCTTTGCGGTTGGTCCCGATAGTGTGTAGAATTTGCTGAAAGAAGCGGTTACCTGCCGAGCCTCTGGAGCCCACATGAAAATTCAC